>NZ_SCTN01000232.1 GCF_004297345.1 Aquabacterium sp.
TCCATGACCGACGCCTACGCCACCATCAAGGTGCTGGCCACGCAGCAATCGCGCGAGCAGTTGCATCTGGTGGTCAACCAGGTGTCCCGTGCCGGCGATGGCCGCACCATCTGCAATCAACTGCAGCAGGTGGTCGAGCGCTTCGTGCAAAACGGCAATGGCGTGGCCCCCAAGCTCAGTTTCCTGGGCGATATCCCGCAGGACAACAGCGTGCGCGAAGCGGTGCAAAAGCGCCAGTTGGTGCTGGAGTTGCATCCTGGCTGCGCGGCGTCTCAAGGTGTGGTGCAAGTGGCCACGCGCTTGTTGGCTCGCAACTGAGTTGCTGCCTCTCGGCTCTGCATTACAGTGCCGTCATGGCGCAATCTGAAGATCAAGACGTTGAAGACAATTCGCCCACAGCGTATGAGCTGCTGGGTGGCGATGCCCGTGTGCGCGCACTCGTGGATCGCTTTTATGACCTGATGGACCTGGAGCCCGGTTATCTGGAGCTGCGACAGGCGCATGGGCCCTTATTGCACGATGCCCGCGACAAGCTCTATTGGTTCCTCAGCGGCTGGCTGGGCGGCCCAAGCATGTACATCGAGCGCTTCGGCCACCCCAGGCTGCGCGCGCGCCATTTGCCGTTCTCGATCGGCATCAAGGAGCGCGATCAATGGCTGGCTTGCATGATGCAGGCGATGAACGAGCTGGAAGTCGAGCCGAATCTGGCGGCCCGTTTGCATCAGGCCTTTTTCCAGACGGCTGACTGGATGCGCAACAAAGGCGTGTGATGGTGTTTTAAGCCCGCAGCCTCGGCTCGGGCTCTGGCCTTCAGCTGCGGCGTTGACGGCGGGCTGCCAAGCCGATGCCCACCAGGCCCAAGCCCATCAGGGCCCATGTCGAAGCCTCAGGTACCGCGGCAATGCGCACGGCACCCAGGTAGTAAGACGTGGCCCCGCCCAGCAAGGTGAATTCCTTGCCCTTGATGCTCGACAGCAAAGAGGTGTCAGCCGCGTTGAGCGTGTAGTTGCGCTCGTCCACGATCAACTGGATGGTGGGCGCGCTGCCAGGTGCGAAGGCCTGATGGTTCACGTCAAAGAAGGTGAAGCCCAGCACGCTCACCGGGTTGGCGAACAGCAGCGAGATACCTTCAGCCTGATCGATGCTCGTGTCGGTGCTGATGGCTGCACCATTCAAGGCAGCGACACCCAGGCCCGCGTGGGCAGGCGAGAGGTTCTGATAGACCACGGGCGTGCTGGCGGTTTCAGCGTAGCCGTAGCTGGTGACCAAGCCGGCTGTGATGGACTGAAAGCCCAGTGTCTCTGCGCAAACCTGGCCTGCATTGGCACCTGATGTGCACAGATTGCTGCTGCCTTGCGCGGCGCCCACATTGGTCGGGATGCTGTCACCCGGCGTGTAAAAGCGCAGTTCTTCGTAGCTGCCATCGGGCGTGCTCACCAGGCTGGATGCTTCTGCTGCATGGGTCAGAGGCCAGGCGCAGGCCAGCAGGCCAATCAAGGCCGAACGAACAGCGGAGCGGAATACGACAGGCATGGTCATGTGCAAGTAGGGCTGCAATAGCCAATGAAGCCAAGGGCTAGGCGTGATTAGTTCACGAGTCTAGCCACACATGCACCCTAGGGGAAGCCCTTAGTTGGAGGGCGAAGGACCGGATTTGCCTGGTTGAAGCAGCACGATGAGCGCGCCAATGCCGCCTTCATCGGCCCGAGCCTGCACAAAGGCCAGTACACGGTCGCTCTGCACCAGCCAGCGCTTGACCTTGTCCTTGAGCACGGGCTGGCGCCCTGGCGAGCCCAGACCCTTGCCATGGATGATGCGCACGCATCGCAGACCCTTGATCTGGGCCTCACGCAGAAAACCGGATGTCTGCACGCGGGCTTCGTCTGTGCGCAGACCGTGCAGATCCAGTTCGGCCTGCAGCGCCCAGACGCCACGGCGTAGCTTGCGCACGACATCCAGGCCCAGCTCCGGCCGACGCCAGGACAGGCTCTCGTCCGTTTCCAGCAGGCTTTCCACATCAAACTCGTCAGACAGGGATTCCTGCAGCACAGCTTTTTCGTCCATCTGACGGCTGGCTGGCACCGGTTTGGGCTTGGCTGTCTGGTGGATGACGCGGCCTGACGAAGGCAGGGTGTTGACCTGGCCGACGGCCTTCTTGAACAAGGCGCTGTCAGCTTCCTGACTGCGTTGTGCGGCCTCGCGTTTGGCTCGCTCGGCCTTCTCTTGCGCCGCTTTGGCTGCGGCCTCTTTGGCAGCACTGTTCAGCGCGCGCTTCAAGTCAGCAAAGTCGCGCAGCGTGGTGTTGGCGGGAGGCTTGTTGGCGTGGCTCACGGGGTGCAAGCCTACATCAATATCAAGACGTTCTCGGGCCCCTTGACCTGTATCAGCAGGTCCGCGAAATCCCGCGTTTCGAAATTACATCAAACCCCGTTCCGCGAACGACATGGCGCCATGACGGCTCACCACCAGGTGATCCAGCACACGCACATCCACCAGTTGCAGGCTGCTCTTGAGTGTTTGCGTGAGCAGCTCGTCGGCGCGTGATGGCTCCAGCGCGCCAGAAGGGTGGTTGTGGGCGAGGATCACATTCGCGGCGTTCAGTTCGAGCGAGCGCTTGACCACCTCGCGCGGGTAGACGCTGGTCTGCGTCAAGGTGCCTCTGAAGAGTTCTTCGCAGGCAATCAGTTTTTGCTGCGCATCCAGAAACAGCACGGCAAAGACCTCATGGGGCAGGGCACCCAGCCGCATCTGCACGTAGTCCTTGACCAGTTGTGGCGAGGTGAACACGGGCTGCGTGCGCAGGCTCCCTGTCATGCTGCGCCGCGCCATTTCCATGACGGCCAGCAACTCGGCGCGTTTGGCGGGGCCCAGGCCTTTGACCTTGCTCAGCTGCTGCGGATGCGCTTGCAGCAAGCCGCTCAGGCCACCCAGGTCCTGCAGCACTTTTTCCGCCAGCTGCAATACGCCCAGGCCTTTCATGCCCGTTCGCAGCAAAAGCGCCAGCAATTCGGCGTCTGCCAGCGCCGTGGCGCCCATGGAAAGCAGTTTTTCGCGCGGCCGCAGCGCCAAAGGCATGTCTTTCATGGTCTTTATTTCCCTGGATGTGCTTCTCAAACCTAAAATTGTCGTTTTCTCCAATCTCACCCCCATCCTTCTGAAAGGGGCCCCCTGAAGTGGGCTTCCCAATCGGCCGCAGGATGTTGTGGACCTGATCATGACCAACGCTGTCCCTACCGTCGCCCAAGGCTCTTTCCTGACATTGCACTACCGCCTGGCTGGTCCGGATGGGGATGACCTGGTCAACACCTTCAACGACAAGCCCGCCACGCTGTCCGTGGGCTCAGGTGAGATGTCGCCCGCGCTGGAGTTGCGCTTGATCGGCCTGACCGAAGGCACGCGCACCACCCTCGCACTGGAACCCGGTGAGGCCTTCGGGCCGCGCAACCCCGAGATGATTCAGAAGGTGGCCATGAGCCTGCTGCGCGAGCTGGGTGACCCCGATGAAACCTGGAGTGTGGGCGATGTGGTCCAGTTCCCGACACCTGATGGCCAGGGCGCTTTTGCGGGCGTCGTGCGCGAGATGGACGAAGGCGGTGAGTGGGCCTTGTTCGATTTCAACCACCCTCTTGCCGGTCAGCCTGTCACCTTCGAGGTGCAGTTGATTGGCGTGCTGTGATCGCGCATGAGTGCCGCTGCCATGAGTGAAGTCAAGGACGTGCTGCTGGCCGAGCCACGCGGCTTTTGTGCCGGGGTGGACCGAGCCATCGAGATCGTCGAGCGGGCGCTGGCCCAGTTCGGCGCGCCCATCTACGTGCGCCACGAGATCGTGCATAACACCTATGTGGTCAACGACCTCAAGGGCAAAGGCGCCATCTTCATCGAAGACCTGGCCGAGGTGCCGCCCGGTGCCACGCTGATCTTCAGCGCCCACGGCGTCAGCCAGGACGTGCGCCGCGAGGCGGACGAACGCGGCTTCACCGTATTCGATGCCACCTGCCCGCTAGTGACCAAGGTTCACATCGAGGTGGCCAAGCTGCGCCGCGAGGGCTACGAGTTCCTGATGATCGGCCACAAGGGCCATCCGGAAGTCGAGGGCACGATGGGGCAGTTGTCCGATGGCATCTACCTGGTCGAGGATGAGGATGATGTGGCGCGGGTGCAGGTGACGGATCCATCGCGCCTGGCCGTGGTTACGCAGACGACCTTGTCCGTGGACGATGCGGCAGCAATCCTCGCCTCCATCAAGCAGCGCTTCCCCTTGGTCCGCGAGCCCAAACAGCAGGACATCTGCTACGCCACGCAGAACCGCCAGGATGCCATCAAGCTGATGGCGCCGCAGGTGGACGTGGTGATCGTGGTGGGCAGCCCGACCAGCTCCAACAGCAACCGCTTGCGCGAACTGGCCGAACGCCTGGGCACGCCGGCCTACATGGTCGACAGCCCTGAAGATCTGCAGGAAAGCTGGTTTCAGGGCCATGCCCGCGTGGGGCTGACCGCGGGTGCGTCGGCGCCAGACGTGCTGGTGCAGCAGGTGATCGCCCGCTTGCGTGCCTTGGGTGCCGTGTCTGTGCGTCGCATGCAAGGCGTGGAAGAGCATGTGCGCTTTCCGCTGCCCAAGGGCCTGGGTGGCACGGGGCTGGATCGGCCCTTGCCCTCGGAGCGCGTCGGATCCTGATCGCACGCATGCCTTGCATGCCGCAATAGCCGGTGGTGCGGCCCAGCCCGCCACCGAACAGCCAACACTGCGCGGTAAGCTACGCAGTCAAGTACATAAAACCTTTCTCTCTACACACCATGCTCGATATCGCCCTGCTGCGCAAAGACCTCGACAGCGTCATCGCCGGCCTGTCCAAGCGCAAGACGCCGCAACCTTTCCTGGACGAAGCCCGCTTTCGCGAGCTGGAGGCCGAGCGCAAGACCATCCAGATGCGCACGGAAGAGTTGCAATCCCAGCGCAACAGCCTGTCCAAGCAGATCGGCGGGCTCAAGAGCAAGGGTGAAGACACGTCTGCGCTGATGGCACAGGTGGGCGGCATTGGCGACGAGCTCAAGGCCAGTGCCGAGCGCCTGGACGTCATCCAGATCGAGATCTCTAGCATGTTGCTGGCCGTGCCCAATCTGCCTCACGAGAGCGTGCCTGTTGGTTCGGACGAATCCGGCAATGTGGAAGTGCGCCGCTGGGGCACGCCGCAGACTTACGCCTTCGAAGCCAAGGACCACGTGGACGTGGGTGCCCCGCTGGGCCTGGATTTCGAAACCGGCGCCAAGCTGTCTGGTTCGCGCTTTACCTTCCTGCGCGGCCCGATCGCCCGCCTGCACCGCGCGCTTGCCCAGTTCATGCTGGACACGCAGACGCAAGAGCACGGCTACACCGAGTGCTACACGCCTTATCTGGTTCAGGCCAAGGCCCTGCAAGGCACCGGCCAGTTGCCCAAGTTCGAACAGGACTTGTTCCACGTGACCTCGGGTGATGGCGAAGCGTCTGACAGCAAGTGGTACCTGATCCCGACCTCGGAAGTGACGCTGACCAACACGGTGGCCGACACGGTGCTGCCGATGGACCAGTTGCCCATCAAGCTCACGGGCCACACGCCTTGCTTCCGCTCGGAAGCCGGCAGCGCCGGGCGCGACACACGCGGCATGATCCGCCAGCATCAGTTCGACAAGGTCGAGATGGTGCAGATCACCACGCCCGAGCAAAGCTACGAAGCGCTGGAGCAGATGGTGGGCCACGCAGAAGCCATCCTGCAAAAGCTGGAACTGCCTTACCGCGTGATGTCCCTGTGCACGGGCGACATGGGTTTTGGCGCCACCAAGACCTATGACCTGGAAGTGTGGCTGCCCGCGCAGAACACCTACCGCGAGATCAGCTCCTGCTCGAACTGCGAGGCCTTCCAGGCTCGCCGCATGCAGGCGCGTTTCAAGAACGCCCAGGGCAAGAACGAGCTGGTGCACACACTCAATGGCTCCGGCCTGGCGGTGGGGCGCGCCATGGTGGCGGTGCTGGAGAATCATCAGCAGGCTGATGGCAGCATCCGCGTGCCCGCGGCACTGCGCCCCTACCTGGGTGGCGCCGAGTTTCTGAAAGCTTGAGCCACAGCTGGAAAACCTGCTATAGTTGCGGGCTACGCCGTTGACCACGAGCGCACCAGTTTTAGGAGAGGTGGCAGAGTGGTCGAATGTACCTGACTCGAAATCAGGCGTACGTGAATAACGTACCGTGGGTTCGAATCCCACCCTCTCCGCCAATGACACAGCCCGCATGCCTTCCCGGCAGCGGGCTTTTGTCTTTTCAGGGTTCACACATCTTTACCCTGGCGCCACAGCCGCTTTACCCCCCTTGATCATCATGACGTCATGGCCTCCAACGCGAGGTCCCGCCTACAACGGAGATATCGTCATGAATGAGATTCGCCACCCTGAGTCTGCCCAGGCAGGCCGCGCCTCCAACTCCTCCCACAAGCAACGCTGGGCCTTGGGTGCCCTGATCGCCGCGACCACGGCTTCTGTGGTGTTGAGCATCAGCGCTTGGGCCGGTGGCGATGAGCCTGGTTCACGCATGCCCCCGCATGGCATGGGCATGATGGGTGCTGGTGGCGGCAGCATGGGTGACATGGGCGGCATGCCCTTTGGTGGCCGCCATTTGCAGCGCCTGCTGGACGACGCCAAGGTGTCAGACGTGCAGCGCACGCAGATCCAGCAGATCACCGACAGGGCTCAATCCGACCTGAAGGCACTGCACGAGGAAGGCAAGGGCCTGCATGAGCAGGGCCTGAAACTGTGGGCCGCGCCGAAGATCGACGCTGGCGCCGCCGAAAAACTCCGCCAGCAGATGCAGGCGCATCACGACAAGATCAGCAAGCGCCTGATGCAGGCCATGCTGGATGTGGGTAATGTGCTCACGCCGGATCAGCGCGCCATCGTGGCCAAGCAGATGGAAAAGCGCCACGAAGACATGATGCGCCACATGCAGGAGCGCCGCGAAGGCCGTGACGGCCGCGATGGCGCGCATGAGGAACATCGCCATGGCGGCGCATCCGAGCGACAACCCGAGGAGCGTTGATCATGGAGCGCGCGACAATGCCGGATATGAGCGAGCACATTCTGCTGATTGACGACGACCTGCGCCTGAGCGCCATGGTGGGTGATTACCTGCGCAGCCACGGCTACCAGGTGTCCAACGCCCCCACGCTGGCGGCTGGCCGCGACATGCTGGCCCGCCAGGCCTGCGATGCCCTGGTGCTTGATCTGATGCTGCCCGATGGCGATGGTCTGGATCTGTGCAAGGAGTTGCGCGCTACACCGAAGACGCGCAGCCTGCCCTTGCTGATGCTCAGCGCCCGGGGCGAGCCGACCGATCGCATCGTCGGCCTGGAAATTGGCGCGGACGACTATCTGCCCAAGCCTTTCGAGCCGCGCGAACTGCTGGCCCGTTTGCGTGCGCTCTTGCGCCGCACCGGCCCGGTGGCCGAGGACGATGACGTCTGGCGTTTCGGTCGCCTGGAGATCGATGCCGGTTTGCGCCAGGTGCGCCTGGATGGCAAGGCTTGCGATCTCACCTCGTATCAGTTCGATCTGCTGTCCGTACTGGCGCAGCATCCTGGGCGCGTGCTCAGCCGTGACCAGATCATGGATTCGCTCAAGGGCCACCCGCTGGAGGCTTTTGACCGCTCCATTGACGTGCACATCTCGCGCATCCGCGCCGCGATCGAGGACGATCCCAAGGAGCCACGCCGCATCCTGACCGTGCGTGGTGTGGGCTATGTGTTCGCCAAGAAACAGGACGCCGACGTCGATACCCCATGAAGACGCTGGCGCTGCGCATCTACCTGACCGTCGTAACGGTCCTGCTGGTCTTTGCCCTGGTCTCCGGGTGGCTGGCGCAGCACAATATGGAGCACGAGCGCACCCAGGTGCAGTCAATGGCCGTATGGCAGGAGCGCGCGGCCGCCTGGGGCGAGTTGCTGGAGAACAGCCTGCCCGCTGTGACCGAGCCTGAGAGCGAGCAGGCTCGTGTGTTCCTGGATTGGGCGGACCGCTTGCGTCTGCCCATGGCGCTGGATACACCCAGAGGAAAGCGCCTGGCTACCTCGCCGGTTTTGGCGGAGCGCCTGGAGCGCTGGCCCGAGTTGCGCGACCGCATGCAGCAGGCGCGCCTCTCAGACGGTCGTGTGCTGTGGATCATGCGGCCTGGCCTGCCGGGCGGGCGTGCGCGTCCAGGGCCTGGTTTTGGTGGCGGCCCTGGTGGCCCTGGCGGTCATGGGGGGGCGCCTGGCCCTGACGCCTTTGGCCGAGACGGACATGGTGGTCCTCCACTTGGTGGACCTGGGCAGTTGAGCGTCAACATGGGGCCGAACGAGCCGCCCATGCCGCCGCCACGCCCGGAGATGCAGCCCTGGTTTGCGCCGCTGGCCTGGATGCTGCCCAACTCGCAGGCGCATGGCGTGCCTGCGCTGATCCTGTCCCTGATTCTGCTGTTCGTGGCCGTGGCTGTTGGGGCCTGGCCCGTGGCCAATCGCCTCACGCGTCGGCTGCAGGCTTTGCGGACGGGCGTCGAGGCGTTCGGGTCTGGTCAGCTGGCTCATCGCGTCGCTGTTGAAGGCAAGGACGAGGTGGCCGCACTGGCGGGCAGCTTCAACGAGGCAGCCCAGCGAATTGAAGATCTGGTGACCTCCAACCGCAATCTCCTGGCCAATGCGAGCCATGAATTGCGCTCACCCTTGGCCAGATTGAAGATGGCCGTGTCCATCATGGGCGACATGCCGCCCGCACGCGCCGCCCAACTCAAGGACGAGATCCATCAGGACATTCGCGAGCTGGACAGCCTGGTGGAAGAAGTCTTGCTCGCCAGCCGGCTGGATGCGCGGCCTCATATCGAGCGAACCCCGGTTGACCTGCTGGGCCTGGTGACCGAAGAGGCCTTGCGGGTGGGCGCAGAGGTGCTGCCTGATGAGCGTGCACAAGGTCAGGCGCCCTATCAGGGGGACGAGCGTTTGCTGCGCCGGGCTGTACGCAATCTGCTGGAAAACGCACGCCGCTACGGCGGGTCGCAGATCGAGCTGGAGTTGGCGTACCTGCCCAAGTCCATCGAGATCCGCATCTGCGACCGTGGCCCCGGTGTGCCCGAGGATCAGCGCGATCGCATCTTCGAGCCCTTCTATCGCCTCCCAGGGCATGCTGAACATGCCGGTGGCGTCGGGCTGGGGTTGAGCCTGGTCCGTCAGATTGCCTTGCGGCATGAGGGCCAGGTGCGTTGTGACGCCCGGGAGGGCGGTGGCAGCCGATTCATCATCACGCTGCCAGCCTTGGGTGGCCGCTGAGGGCCACCCGGGGCGGCCATCAGGCCTGCACGCTGGCGCGACCGATGCTGTCGTAGCTCAAGCCGGCTTGTTTGACCAGTTCAGGTTCATACAAGTTGCGGCCGTCGAAAATGACCGGTGTCTTCAGGCTGGACTTGATCTTCTCGAAGTCAGGGCTGCGGAACTCCTTCCACTCCGTGACGATGATCAGCGCGTCGGCGCCTTGCAAGGCTGTGTTCGGGCTGTCGGCGTACTTCAGGCGCGGCTCGTCGCCGAAGATGCGTTTGGCCTCAGGCATGGCAACAGGGTCGTAGACCGTGACGGTGGCGCCGCGCTCGAACAGTTCGGCCAGCACCACGCGGCTGGTCGCTTCACGCATGTCATCCGTGTTGGGCTTGAACGCCAGGCCCCAGACGGCGAAGTGCTTGCCCGTCAGATCGGCGCTAAAGCGCTTGACGACCTTGTTGACCAGCACGGTCTTCTGGCGCTCGTTGGCATCTTCCACGGCCTGGAGCACCAGCAGTTCCTGG
>NZ_SCTN01000233.1 GCF_004297345.1 Aquabacterium sp.
CATGAAGCAGACGGACTCCAAAGAGTGCCGCAACTGCCATGACGTCAAAGCCATGGACCCGGAGATGCAAGGCAAGACCGCGCAGACCCAGCACAAGAAACTGCTCAATGGCAGCAAGACCTGCATCGATTGCCACTACGGCATTGCACACAAAGAACCCGAAGGCGGCGTTGAACCACAAGACGTGGTGAACGAACTCGCCAAGAAATGATCCGCTCAAGGATCTCTCATTTGAAAGCTCCCCCCATGAAGAAGAACATACAGCACACTTTGCTGGCCATGCTGATCGGTGTCATCGGCGCAAGCCAAGCCGAGCACGCCAACGCTGCAGGCGATCCGAAGAAGGGCGCCGACGTTTTTGCAGGCGAATGCGGCGACTGTCACAGCCCCAAGGAAGGCAAGGCCAAAAAAGGCCCGCCCTTGTTTGGTGTCAATGGTCGCAAAGCAGCCTCCATCGCTGAATTCGCCTACTCAGACGCGATGAAACAAAGCGGCATCACCTGGACGCCGGACAAGATCGACCTCTACATCACCAAACCCAAGAAGCTGGTACCTGGCGGCAAGATGAAGTACGACGGCCTGGATGACGCTGCCCAACGAGCAGACGTCATTGCCTACTTGCAATCGCTGAAGTAATCGAGCGCAGCCAGATGATGGCCGTTCAGTTGACCTGCGCGGCCTTGGGCTTGTCCGGCCACTCGACCTCCAGCGGGCTGGTGCACTCCAGATCCGCTGGGTTCATGTCACAACGGATGCGCTTGAGAACCTTGAGCGCTTTCTTGTCGTACAAGCCCGCTTCAGCGATCTCCACCCGCCCATCACGCAGCATGTTGATGTAGCGGGCCAGATCTGCCGGCGGGATCTCCATCCAGACCTTGGCGGGTAACTCGGCCTCGGCCTTGCGAATCATGTTCAGCGTGGGTTCAAACTGTGTCAGCCAGTACTGGCGGGACTTCAGCCCCGTGCCCGCGGGAAACTTGGTCTTGTTGATGATGATCTGGTAAGTCAGGAGCGTGATGGGCATGCGCGAAATCGCGCCCTTGCTGCCAATGCCCTTGTACAACTCCAGCGGCTTGTAGGCCAAGGCGGGCGCGAAGATCACGTCCACCAGACCGTTGTTGAACTTGCTGGCGAAATTGGTGATATCAGCCGGCACGGGTTGCGCACCAATGCGCGTGATGGCCATGGTCTGCACGCGGTCCACATCCAGCGCCGCGATGCGCTTGCCTGCTGCCGCCTCAACACTGTTGATCTTGCGGTCATTGACGATGGGATAGGCTGCCCCCATGGGGATGATGCCAGCCACCTCGTACTTGTCCTGCACCATCATCTTGGAGGCTGCAGGCGAAGCAAAGATCTCGATGGCCTTGCGCAGGATTTCGTAGCTGGCCTCCATGTCGATTTTGCCGTTGCGCGCAAAGGTCGTGGCGCCCATGGCATCTACCGTGGCAGCCACCAGGTTATAGGGCTTGCTGCGAAACGACGTCACGGCCATCGCATCACATTGGCCGCTGCGGAAATCCTCAGCCGCCACACGCTCATCGGTATAGGCCTTGAGTTCGATGTCGATGCCCATATTGAGCTTCTGCATGGCCAGCACGAAATCCTTGGCCGCAGCGTAGGCTGGCCCGGTTGTGCCCACGATGTCAAACACGCAAGCGACCTGCGCAGACCAAGCGGACGAACTCGCCAGCCCAGCCAGACCGACTGCCAGTGCGGCACCGAAACGAGTGAAAGAAAGAGAGCGCGCCATCGAGAAATCCATCCATGAAATCAGTGGCGCCAATCTACCAAACGCACCACGTGCCACGGCAAAGGGTTTCACCTGCTCACAAAGTGGCGACTGTCGCGAGGCGCCCCATGCATGTCATGACATCACCCTGAAGCCAGCCAACCAGCTAACTCTGCCGCTGAACGCACACCCACTTTGGCAAACACGCGGGCTCGGTGCACTTCAACGGTACGCACGGCAATGTGCAGCTCATCGGCAATCACCTTGTTGAGCTTGCCTGCCGCCACGCGATGCATGACCTCCTGCTCGCGCTCACTGAGACTGGCCAGGCGTGCCTGCCTTTCAAGCGAGTGCGCGTTCTGCGCTCGGGAGGCCGCCTCGACAGCCAGTGCTTGCTCGATGCGATCAACCAGTGTGTTGTCGCTATAAGGCTTTTCCAGAAAATCGAAAGCACCCTTCTTCAAGGCCTCGACCACCATGGGAATGTCGCCATGGCCGCTGAGGAACAAGACCGGGTTGCGCACGCCGATGGCCAACAAGGCCTCGTGCAGCATCAGGCCGGACATAGGCTCCATGCGCACATCCAGCACGAAGACACCTTGCACAGGGGTGCCGGATCTGGTCAGAAAGTCCATCAACGCCAGGCCACTGTCAAACGCATGCACAACCAGACCGCGTGAACCGAGCAAGAAGACCAGCGCATCGCGCACCACAGCTTCATCGTCAACCAGGTAGACCGTTCCCTTGTTCGACAGCGTATGTTGAATCGTCATGACAAGCTCCCGTCACCGGTGTCCAGGGAGGCATCCTGTCGAACCGGCAAACTGAATGTGAACACTGCGCCCCCCTCAAGGGCCTCGGACGCGTCCAGCGCGCCATAGTGCAACTCGATGATCGAGCGGCAGATGGCCAAGCCCATGCCCATGCCTTCCGACTTGGTGGAGTAAAACGGCGCAAACAGGCGCTCACCATCCCGGCCATGTAGCCCTGGCCCGTTGTCGATCACGCTCACCCGCACAAAGGCCCCCGCCTGGGTCGCCGTGACGTGTATCCGCCGCGCGCCGTCTTGCGTCGATAAGGCATCGCTGGCATTGCGAATCAGGTTAACCACCACCTGCTCGATCAGCACCGGATCGGCCATGACTTCAGGCAAGGCATCGTCACCATGGATATCAAGCTGGACCTGATACCTGGACAAGTCTCGTTTGAGCAAAGCAGCGCCGGAGTGAACCACGTCCATGATGCGACAAGGCTCGCGCTGGGGCTCTCGGCGCGTCAGGAACTCGCGGATGCGTTTGACGATACGACCGGCATGCGTGGCTTGCTCACCCATGGTCTTGAGCGCCTTCATGACCATCGGGTCCATGT
>NZ_SCTN01000026.1 GCF_004297345.1 Aquabacterium sp.
CTTGATAGTGCCTGAGGTCAGAAAGCCGGGAGAAGTGCCAGACTGGCCTCGTACCTCCAAGAGTGGGCGAGCCAATTTCTGGGTGACCTGTCTCTGCAACTGACAGTTCTGCGACCGTATACGGAGTATGTTGTTGAGCGTCTGCTGTAGTGCCCCATTTTCAACCAAGCGATTGACTGCCTTATTTCCCGTACGGTGAGTCGATCTGAGTCGTATGATGAATTGGCAATTTTGCTTGAGGACCGCGGCAGGTCTGCCTTGCAAACTAGCCGTCTGGCCCGCTCATGGCAAACTGGGGCACAACTTTGACCTAGCCCTGATCTATGTCTGATCTCCACTCCGCGCTGAAGACATCTGTCGATGCCCGAGCCAGCAAGAACGGCTTTGAATTTCTGAAGGCGTGCCTTCAACATGGTAAAGACAAGTTTGAGTACACCTTGCATGCTCGGCCGACGATGTTCTCAACTGCCGGGATGCAGCGCACCGATTTTCTGCGAGTCCTAGGGTTCACTCGCCAAGGATGCGCGTTCCACTCCAGTGAAGCCTACTGCGGCCCTTCGAATGCCGACACTGATGTTGCGGCCGTCACGGATGCTGTGGCTGACGCTTATGCAAAGTACGAAGCTGCCGACCGTCATTTAGAAGCATGCGGGCTTGGCCTGGTGCATCCAGAGGGCTGGGGCTACTTCTACGGCAAACCATCTGGTGTGAGCCACCAGAGGGGCCATGCTCACTGCCGCGGCAATGGTCACGTTGCCCCGAAGGCAGAGCGCATGAAGCAGGCCGAGGACGAGCATTTCCACTACGCGCTGTCGTGGATCGACGGCGCAGGCGATAAGGGCTGGACGACCCACTACCGGCCCAAGCACATGCCCATGTCCCAAGAGTTTGCCGGCGCACTGGAGTTCATCGGCGGGTTCAACACGTTCGGCGAGTGTCCAGAGTTCGACTTCGAATCGTGCTGGTGGCGCTTCATGGAATTCCGCAACGAGGGGGGCGGGCCGTTCGGCTCCAACGCTGAGTTTGCGCACAGGTGTTTTGATGCCCATGTGAAGAACTTTGGTCCGGGCATTCGCAACCTACTGGAAGCCCATGCCATCTTGGGCACTGTTGGTTTACGCTTGCTTCCGCAGCCAAGGGTGGCAACAGTACGGGCCGCGCCACGAGCTCCGGTCAGCAGCGCGCGCACCAGTAGCCCGGCTTCAAGCGTGGCAAGTCTTTCGCCGGCGGCTCAAGCCGACGGATTCAGATACGACGTGGCGTTCTCGTTCGCGGGGACGGAGCGGGAGACTGTTGAGGCCATCGCCAAAAAGGTTCGAGATGCCGGCTTCAATGTCTTCTATGACAACTTCTATCCCGAGCAACTGTGGGGAGAGGACCTGGCGGCCAAGTTTGACCGGATCTACAGACGCGAGTCGCGGTTCTGCATCATGTTCGTTTCGCGCGAATACAAGGATCGGATCTGGACTACGCACGAGCGGCGTAGCGCGACCGCGAGAGCGCTGGCTGAGCGAGGCGAGGCATACATCCTCCCGGTATACGTCGAACAAGTCGACATCGACGGGCTACCGCCCACACTTGGTCACGTGAGCTTGGCCGAGAGGTCTGCAGATGAGGTAGCAGACCTGCTTATCCTCAAGCTGAGCGCTGGGAGGCCCTAAGCTGAACTCTGCAACCGCAATCGCGATGTTTCCCCAAAGGACATTTGGGCATTTGCTATTGAGCTAGGTGCCATTGACAGCAAAATCTGAAACGACTGGTGCGGCGGCCAACTTGGGTTGGCTACACAGCTATTCCCAAGCGTCTGCCACGTCGCGGGGTTTTGTATCCACGACTGACCGTTTCCGGGTAGGCAATCTGGCGGTTGCGAACGGCAGCTATGGGGCTAACGCCTGCAAGTGGTCTTGGTTGGCCGGCCGAGGACAGTGCTATCCCACAGATCAGTCGCTTAAGGCAATCCGTCCGGATTGCGACCAACGTTCGCAGTGGGCGCATCACACATCACTAGCCCTTCATCATCGACTGCGCGGCCAATCAATTCATGCGGCGCGTTCCAATTCAAAGACAGTCCCATTTTCGTAATCATGAAGCCGGCGATGGTCTCGGCCTGTGGGTCAAAGAGGCTGTCACGATCTCGCGACAGCCTCTCATGTGAATTGCCAGAGGTCTGCCTCTTCATTACGCAATGGATGGCTATCATTTCCGCCATCACTATTCATCCAGGGCCCTCCATATGGCGACACTCCTAACGCCGTTGTCTAGCTGCGTTTCCCGCATGGAACGCGGAGAAAAGCGATTTGCCGAACGACTGGTGGACGTGCTCGACGAGGAATACCTCGTTTGGTACGACATACCTTTCGGACCGAATAAGGACCATCCTGACTTTGTTGTGTTCAACAAGGACAAAGGGCTGCTGGTGCTGGAGGTCAAGGACTGGTCTTTGAAGACCATTGCGTCGGTCGGCACAGACAGGTGGACCATCAATGAGTTAGATGTCTGCGGCAAATTAATCGAGAAATCTGTAAGCAGTCCATTCGCTCAGGCTCGGCAACACATCCACGCGGTGGTGGATCATCTCAAAAGGGATCGCTTGTTGCATCAGACTGGTCGCTATCGCGGCCAGTTGATCTGTCCATGGGGATGGGGAGTTGTACTGACCAATATCTCTCGTAAGCAGTTTCTAGCTGAGGCTTTGAACGAGGTGATCCCGGCGCACCTTGTCATCTGCAAGGACGAGATGATAGAAGCCGTGGACCACGTGCAGTTCGAGAATCGAATCGTCGCCATGTTGCCATACAAGGCACAGGAAGCGATGAGCGAAGAGCAGGTCCATCGGATGAGGTGGATGCTGCATCGAGAGATGCGGGTCGGCGAGCAGGCGTCATTCTTTGGCGCTGATGATGAGCCACCCAGCACCATGAAAGTACTGGATCTCGTTCAGGAGCAGCTTGCCCGAGGGCTGGGCGAGGGGCACCGGGTTATCCACGGTGTGGCAGGGTCAGGCAAGACCATGATCTTGAGCTATCGCGCTTCCTATCTTGCACAGGCGAAGTCAGCCAAACCGATTTTGGTCATCTGCTTCAATGTTCCGCTGTCTGCAAAAATCAGGCGCATGTTGAAGGCCAGAGGGGAGATCGATAACATCGAAGTCATCAACTTCAACAAGTGGTGCAGGCGGTGGCTTGTCAAATGCAACATTCCACTTCCCAAAAAACCGAATGTCAGCGACTTCCATCGTGAGGTGGTAGCGCTGTTCTTACAAGAGTTTGAAGCTGGATGTATCCCCGCTCACGCATATCAGGCGGTTCTGATTGACGAGGGACATGATTTCGCGCCTGAGTGGCTGGGCGTGCTGGCAAAGATGGTTGACCCAGTCAGTAACTCTCTGCTGCTTCTATATGACGACTGTCAATCAATCTATCCACGAGAAAGAACACGTCAGTTCAGCTTTCTAAGCGTCGGTATCCAGGCACGCGGTAGAACGACGATACTGGACATCAACTATCGCAACACCCGGCAGATCCTCCAGTTGGCCAGCGTGATCGCGCGCGACCTTCTTTCACCACAGTCCACGGATGAAGACGGCGTACCCATTTTGAAGCCGGTCGGCTGCGGCAGAGACGGTGAAAGCCCTCGCGTGTTCTTCCTGTCATCCCCGCAAGCAGAGATCGACAAGATCGTGGACCTGATGGCTGCTGCCCATCGGGAGGGACATGCTTGGGCTGATATGGCGGTGCTGTGTAGGGCGCACTGGCAAGTGGAGAAATGCAAGCAAGCACTTCACGATCGAGGTTTCCCCATCACGGAAGACATAAGCAGTGATGACTTCGTTGATGCTATCTCGGTGATGACAATGCACGTCAGCAAGGGGCTGGAGTTTCCAGTCGTGGCCTTGTGTGGAGTTGGCGGAATGCCGGTTCAGGGCACAAATGAAAAAGACGAGGCAAAGGTCTTCTATGTGGCAGCCACACGGGCGACCAACAAACTGTTTGTTCCGGTGGGCGGCAACGGGGAATTCGGTAAGCTGCTGAAGGCATACGTGGATGCTCCCTTTTCGGAAGAGCAAGTAGCATGACTTTTGAA
>NZ_SCTN01000234.1 GCF_004297345.1 Aquabacterium sp.
GCCCACGGGTTCGCCGATTCCGTGAACTCCAAGCCACTGGCTGGCAGCCATGTGCTGGTGATTGCTTCCAGCCGCGATCTGCGCCAGCAGATCAGGGATGCACTCAAGTCCATGGGGCTGGTGCTGGACTTCGTCAGCTCGGTGCGTGAAGCGGCCGAGTTCTGCCGCGAAGGCCTGCCTCACGCCATCGTGTTCGAAAGTGAACTGCGCACCAACGCGTTTGATCAGATGGTCAGCGGCATCAGGCAGGAAGTGCCAGAGTTTGTGTTCATCGAACTCAGCCAGGATGGCCGAACCTTCGATATCTCCAGCATCAGTGCCACGGGCATGGCGCGCGTCGGTCGGGATGGCATCGGCAATGCGCTGCCATCGGCACTCGTGTACGAGCTGTCGCGTGTGTTGTAGCCATATCGGCACACTGGCGCACTGATATCGGCCCCAACAGGGGCAGATGGCGCCTGATCAGCCTGCTTCGGCCAGCAATTGCGCCAAAAGGGCGTGCAAAGCCGCAAAATCGGGCTCACCGATGTAGCGTTTGACGATCTCGCCCTTCTTGTTGACCACAAAGGTCGTCGGCGTCAGCTGAACTTCCCCAAAACCCTTGGCCAGATCGCCGGAGTGGTCGATGGCCACTCGAAATGGCAATTGCCTTGATTGCACAAACTGCATCACGTAGGCGGGCGGGTCATACTCCATGGCAATGGCCAGCGTTTCCAGGCCCTGCCCCTGGAACTTCTTGAAGGTGGCCACCATCTGCGGCATCTCCTTGACACAGGTGCTGCAACTGGTGGCCCAGAAGTTGACCAGCGTCACCTTGCCTTTGAGCTCGGAGAGTTGGTGTTGGCTGCCATCGAGTTGGGTGAACGGCAGGTTGGGCGCGGCTTGTTGGGCGCCAGAAAAACAGGCTGCCAGCATGAGGGGCAGCAACAGTGTCAACATTCGGCGGATCAAGTGCATCTTGGTCACCACGGGAAAGATCTGAGGAAAGAAATGAATCGTCGCACCGTATTGTCGTCGTCCTGGGCCACCTGCATGGGCCTGATCGCACTGGAAGCCATGCCGTCCACGGGGTGGGCGGCCCTGTTCAGCCAGACAGATGCCACAGCGGCCCTGCGTGCTGCCCTGGAACGTGGCGCGCAGGTGGCCGTTCAGCAATTGGGCGCAGCAGACGGCTTCCTGGCCAACGACAAGGTGCGCATCGGCCTGCCGGACGTCCTGGAGAAAGCCGCCCCCATCTTGCGCACGGTTGGCCGCGGGGCTCAGCTCGATGAGCTGATCAACTCGATGAACCATGCCGCAGAAACCGCCGTATCGATGGCGCAACCCTTGCTGGTTCAGGCCATCAAAGGCATGAGCGTGCAAGATGCGCAGCGCATCGTGCAAGGCGGCGACAACGCCGTGACCGAGTACTTCACCAGCAAGACGCGCGCACCGCTGGGTCAGAAGTTCCAGCCCGTGGTCAGCAAAACGCTGGACAAGCTCTCCATCACCAAGCAGTACAACGACCTGGCCGGCAAGGCCAGCAAGCTGGGCCTGGTTCAGGGCAATATGGTGACGGTCCAGGACCATGTCACCCAGAAGGCCCTGGACGGGCTGTACTTCGTGATCGGCGAGGAAGAACGCCGCATCCGCAAGGACCCGGTCGGCACGGGCAGCGCCCTGCTCAAGAAGGTTTTCGGGGCTTTGTGACCGTGGATGGCGGGGCGTTGGCCGGCGAGGGCGTTGCCGGAGATGCCGCGGCACCACCGGACTCCGGCGACGATGCTGCCAAAGAGCCCTTGCCCCCCACCTTCTCGACCTGAGGATCCGCCCAGGGGCCCGTGACGCGGAATTCCTGCGTGCTGGCATCGGACACCTGCTTGCGCAGCAAGACCTGGGCGATGAAGGTGCCCAATCCAATGACGGGATTGATCGCCGCATAGGCCAGCGAGGCACCGCCGGCGTTGACCTCCGGCACCACATACACGTGCAGGTTCTGGGTTTCGTGCGCCAGATCGGCCTGCCCTTCCATCAGCACGACCGCCTGCACGCCACGCATGCGCAGATTGCGCGTGGTGGCCTGGCCCTGGCCGATCTTCACATCGCCATCGATGCTGTCGAAGGCAAAGCCCTGCTGGAACACATCACGGAAGTCCAGCGTCAGGCGCCGCGGCAAGGATTGCAGACTGAGCACGCCCAGCAACTTGGCCATGCCGGGATCCACCTTGAGGAACTGCCCTTCGCTGATCTGCACATTGATGTCGCCAGTCATCGACAAGGCATCAGGCTCCATCGGTGCACCCAACCAGCTCACCTGCCCTGTGAGCTTGCCTTTACCGCCCTTGATGGTTTGAGGCAAACCCAGACGGGTCAGCAGCCCGCCACTGTTTTGCAAGTCCAGCGTGAACGCAAAGGCCGATCGGGGCTTGAGTTTCACACCTGACCGGCGTGTGGCACTTTGCGCGCCCAGCGCCGCCCAGTTGCCGGTGGCGCTCAATTGCGCTTCCGGCGAACTCATGCGCAGCTTGGTCAGGCGCCATTCAGGTACAGGTGCAGAACCGGCCATGGGCACCTGCCGATTGAGGGCCTCCACTTCCAGCCGTCCCAGCGGCAGGCCGCGCCACTCCAGTTGATCGATGACCACATCCAGTGCGGGCAGGCTGCCTGCCGCGGCCTCGGGTGACAACATCTGTTCGGTGGCACGCTCTTCGAGTGCTTGCGCCTCTGCAGCAGGCACAGACAAACGGGACAGGCGGGCCACCACGCGGCTGTTGCCCGAGCCCCCCGCCACGGGCGCCGTCTCGGGCATCCATTCGATCAAGCCTGACACCTGCTGCGCATCCAGTTGCGCACGCCACACGCCTGGCGAGGGATGCGCCAAGGTGCCCGACACATCTTTCAAGGTGCGTTGCTGGAAGACGAGCGCCGCCGTTTTCACGCTCACGCTGTCAGGCAGATAGGTCTCGGAGGCGTCCGCCGTGGCCGCGGGAACACCACGTGCTGGCTCGGTCGATTTGAACAAGGCCAGCACGCCAGACCACGCATCCAGATCCAGCGTCGGCATCGCGATCTGGGCCGCCACGCCCTTGGCCGGCAGCGCCTGCAAGCCAGTCGCCTCATTCAGGCCGGCCTGGACAAGGCTGATCAGGCCGCGCGCTACCCTGGCCTGATCACCACTGGTGTCCCGGCGCAAATCCACACGCAGCCAAGGCACGGTATTGGAAGTCATCTGCAATGTCTGCGGATTGCCCAGATCCACCAGGATTGCATCACTCAAACCCTGCTCGTCCTCCTGCCGATGCGTGACCTTCAAAGGCCAGGCCGCAGCCGCCGGCTTGTTGAGCGGCGCAGGCAGGTTCGTGGCCATGCCTTGCAAGTTGGAGATGACCTGCACTTCAGGTAAAGCACGTTTGCCCTGAGCGTCCTGCTTGCCCATCGTCACATTGACCGTGACGGGTGACTCCCCACTGAAACGCTGTGCCAGTTTTTGCACAAAAGGTATCTCGCTGGCCTGGCGCAAGCCTTCTGCCGACATATTGCCCTGAGCCACAAAGCGCGTGGCGCCATCGGCGGTACGGCGACCGTCCACATCCACCACATGTCCCCAGACACGGGCCTTGGCCTTGACATTGAGATCAGTCTCGGTGAACCCGATGCTGCCTTGCAGGGCCGCGAACATGGGCACTGACGGGTTCAGGCGCAAGCTGGCGCCATCACGCTCCAACATCGTGACCGAGCCCTTCAAGCGCGTGTCCTCGGCGTGGTCCAGAGGGATGTCCAGTGAAAGCTGCATGGCCGCCGTGCCATTGGATTGCGCGCCACCCAGTACATTGCCCGTCCAGCGCCCAATCGGCGAAGCCGACAGGAAGCGCAACATGTCATTGAGCGGGCCTTCGCCCTGCCCCTTGATCGTCAGGTGCGGATCCTTGCGCCCCAGATCATCGATGCGCCCCTCCACATCGTGAAGGCCAAACGCGCCGGAACCCACGCCGCCCAGGCGACCCTTTGCTTCCTTGAACAGCAGTCGCTGCCCCTCGAAGATCAGCATGCCTTCCAGCGACGTGAATGGCGGCCAATTGACCTGCCTGGCGTCTGCCTGTGTGCCCATGAGCCCTTGCGGCACGTAGTCCAGCGACACATTGCGCATCGGCACCTTGACGCGGAAGCGCCCGCCTTGGTCATCCTTGAAGGGGAATTCGTTGAGGTCGCCCTCGACATCGAATGACACCTTCTCCCCCTGACCACTTCGCAGCGCCAGACGCACGTAATCGCGCGGCGTCTTGGGAATGGCCAGAGGCAGGTAACGCCAGACCTTGCTTGCATCCGCCCGATCCAGGCGACCGGTCAGGTTCAAATTCCCCGGGAAACGCGACACGGCCCGCCCATCGATGGGTGACACGCCAGAGCCAGTCTGCCAGTGCCCCTCCAACTGCCCGCTGGCATCGCCATTGGCAAAACTGGCTTCACTCACGTCCACGCGCAAGGCCGATGCCTGTCCTTTGACACGAGACGGTGAAATCACCCAGGACACCTTGGCCTGCAAGGCTGCAAGCGGAATGCGCGGTTCCTCGAACACGCCCGGGAAAGCGATCCAGCCCTGCTTCACGTCCAGATCTGCGTGCCCGCCGTTCTCGTCAGCAGTCAAGCTGACCGAAGCCTGCTCCATGCCAGGGCGGCTGTCCTTATCGGACGAGGCCCAGCCCAGCCCGCGCACACGGCCACTGGCCTTGTAGCGCACAGGCGCCTCCAGCAGGCCCTCCCAATTCCATTGCAGTTGCTCGACCACGCCATGTGGCGCCACATCAGCCAAGGAGGCACGCACCTTGGGCGACAGCGGCAGGCGATCGGCCAATCGCGCCAGCAAATTCAGATCCAGGCGATCAGCTTGCGCCTCGCCACCTTTGGTCAAGCCCCACACCGCATCAGACAAAGCCTCCGGCCAAGGCGAGTGGCGCCAAACCAGATTGCCGCTGCTGGCCGGCCAGACAAGGCCATCGGCCAACTGGAACGACAGCTTCTGGAAAGACAAGGTCGAAGCCTCAGCTTCATGGGATACGGCAACCTGTCCATTCAGGTGACTGAATGCCAACGGCGCCAGTCCACGAGCCAGACTCACGTTGACGCTCTGCAGCGCCACGTCAGCCTTCAAACCGCTGGGCATACCCTTGACCAGGCTGAGGCTGGCCTGCACGGCACCACGCCCACCTTCCACGTCAACCGGCAGCTTCACATGTTGCTTGAGACGCTGCACGTCCACAAACGGCAACTCGGCGCCCACGGTGCCGGACCAGGTCAACCACTGGCTGGGGCGTGTTGCATCCAGCTCCCAGCGCTGCCACCAGGGTACGGACTCCCCGTCCTTCACCGGCACACCCGAGGCCAGCCACAAAGGCTGCGACATCGATGCCGACACCTTGAAGCGTTGCCCGAACTCGGCAGGCGGTGTGGCCGAGACCGTCAATTCATGCAGCCGGCGCCCCAAGCCCGGCCTGTTGCGCAAGGTGAGATCCAACTGTTTGAGCGCCAGGGTGGGTGCGCCCATCAGCTCGTCCGTCCAGCGGATCGTGCCTTGCTGGATCTGGATACGCGCCTGTGACAAGACCCAGTCTGCCGCAGCGGAACCACCCTGCCCGCCCGACGAGGACGCGATCTTCAAGCCCGCCACATGCCACTGCCCCGCCGCATCCCGGCGCACATCCAGCTCAGGGGCCACGATCACCAGTTGATCCAGACGCAACTCGCCATCAGCCAGGGCCCGTGGCGACAAGGTCGACAAAGACACCCGGGCCGTGACCTCAGGCAGGCGCAAAGCCACGCGCCCCGCCGCATCCAGCAGTTGAACCTCGCGCAAGGACAAGGTCGGCCAGATGCCATCTGCACGCCCAACCACCTTACCAATCCGTACTGGCACCCCTATTGCTTGCGTGGCTTGCTCAGCCAGATCAAAACGCCACGCATCGATACGGGGCAAAATCTGCAGCAGCAAGACTCCCCAAGCCAGCGCGGCCAGCAAAAACAGCGCGCCAGCCAGAATGGACAAGCCGATGACGACCCGACGCCCCACCCGACCCAAGGTCAAGGCAGAAGCTCTGAGGATGCCTCGCTGGCTGGTTCTGGTGCCGGCCTGGCGCAGGTTGGACGGTTCTGGGGACGATGACATGAAAAAAGAGATTCCTCCGTCGAACCACCTACTTACCAGGCCACTCTGCTGCTCTACCATCACTTGCAGGTACAGCATCAGGGATCGACAACCGATAACCCTAGCACAGACCACCACGTCGGCCCTTTGGTTCCATGCTTGATTTCCCATTTGACGCTGTAAAGACAACGGCCCTGGCCGAGCACTCGCGGTACGTTCAACGCATCCGCAGGCGCTATCCAGCCGAATTGGCGGCCTTCGCCGAAACCGCGCCAGGTCAACCACGCACGGCGCAGATCAGCGCCCTCATCGATCGCCTTCTGAGTCAGGGGCGCGAGTTGGGCGCCGCCCTGCGCGTCGCCCGTCAACTGGTGATGGAACGCCTGGTGGTGCTCGATGTGGAACTAGGCTGCGCCATGCTGGACATCACGGCCACCATGACGGAGTTGGCCGAAGTCACCCTGGATTACGCCCTGCGCGCCGCAGAGGCCGAAGCCGATGCCAAACATGGTGCCCCGCTCAACGAGCAAGGTCAGCGCATCGACATGTGGGTCGTGGGTATGGGCAAGCTGGGCGGGCGCGAGCTCAATGTCTCGTCCGACATCGACCTGATCTACGTCTACGAAGAAGACGGCCACACCACCGGCCTGCACGATGACATCGGCATCATCAAAGGCCGTGTCACCGTGCACGAGTACTTCACCCTGGTCGCCCGCCGCCTGTCCATGCTGATTGGCGACACCACCGAAGACGGCTTCGTCTTCCGCGTGGACCTGGCCTTGCGCCCCAATGGCAACTCCGGCCCGTCCGTCGTCAGCCTGAGCATGCTGGAAGAGTATTTCCTGGTGCAAGGCCGCGAATGGGAACGTTTTGCCTGGCTCAAGAGCCGCATCATTGCGCCGCGCCGCGCCATGCCTGGCGGCGAGCACCACAAACGCGCCCTGGACCTGCGTGACATCGTCATGCCCTTCGTGTTCCGCCGCTACCTGGATTACGGCGTGTTCGAAGGCCTGCGCCAGTTGCATCGCAAGATCCGCGACGAAGCCAATCGCCGCGCCGCCGGCCGGCCCGAGCGCGCCAACGACGTCAAGCTCTCACGTGGCGGCATCCGCGAAATCGAGTTCACCGTGCAATTGCTGCAAGTGGTGCGCGGTGGGCAATTCCCTGAGATCCGCACCCGCTCCACACTCAAGGCCCTGCCACGCCTGGCCGCACGCGGCCTGATCCCCGAAGCCACGGCCAACTTGCTGGCTCAGGCCTACGTGTTCCTGCGCCGCATCGAGCACCGCATCCAGTTCCTCGACGACCAGCAAACCCACCTGCTGCCCACTGAAGACAAGGACCTGGCCTGGATCGCCGACACCCTGGGTTTGCAAGGTCGCCAACAAGGCACGCCAGTCAACCCGGACTGCCACACCGGCACCTGCCAATTGCTGGATGCCCTGTGCAGCGTGCGCGAGTTCGTGGCCACCGAATTCGACTCCTTGCTGCACGATGGCCGCAGCCCCGACTCGTCTGGCTCCGGCGGCTGCAAGACCTGCGGTGGCCCGCCGCTGCCTGTTGACAGCGACGAG
>NZ_SCTN01000027.1 GCF_004297345.1 Aquabacterium sp.
CTCACTTTTCCTGCTGCAACACGGGGATCGACTCCCGCGCGGAACAAGGCCTCGCATGCATAGATATTGCCCGCCCCCACCACGATATCGCCAGCCAGCAAGGCCTGCTTGATCGACACCTGGCGTCCTTTGAGGCGTTCACGCATGTAGGCGCCGGTCAACTGGGCATCAAAGGGCTCCAAACCCAACCCAGCCAGCAACTTGCCGGGCGTGCCCGCATCCATGGATTCTCCCCAGATCACCGCGCCAAATCGCCTCGGATCAGTCAGTCGCAGGGTGCCGCGATCCGTGATCATCTCGAAGTGATCGTGCTTGCCAGCGGGCGCCAATTGCCCGTATGCCAAGGAGCCCGACATGCCCAGGTGAATCAGCAGCCCGCCTTGCCGCTCCCTGGGGCCCGACAAAGGCAGCCAGAGATACTTGCCCCGGCGTCGCACTTCGCCAACAGACCAGCCAGCCAGCGCATCCACGTCGCATCCGATCGGCCAGCGCAGCGGCTTGCCCATGTGAATCGATTCAACTCTGGCGCCTGCAATGCGATCAGCAAAACTCTGTCGAGTGACCTCGACTTCAGGTAATTCCGGCATGAAGGGAATTATCTGGTGTCAATCAGGTCCACTCGAACAGAAAAGATGGGCCGCCACATCAATAGAATGGCCACATCTGTTGGAGACCACATGTCCCTCACGTTTGCCAATCTGCTCAGCCTGATGCCCCAAGTCGCCGCCATCCAAGCTCGCCCCCCAGGGCGGCTCACCCCCATCGCTCGCTGGCTGAGTGCAGGCATGTTCGCCCTCGGTGCACTTGGCGCCGCACATGCTGCAGAGGAAGACGGCACCGCAACTGCGCCAACACCGGCCGCCAGCGCGGCAGTCGCCCCCGAAGCCAGCGTCAAACCGCCAGTTCAAAACTCGGCGATGGACGCCAACACCTTCTTTCAGATCTTCGTGGCGGAGTACCTTTTCCAGCACGGCGACATGAACTCGGCTTACCAGGCCTACCTGGAGTCAGCCAAGCAACACAAGGACGCACAGCTTTACCAACGCGCCGTTGAGATCGGGCGCGCCATTTCGCCAGAACTGGCACTGACCGCTGCCAAATCGTGGCGCCAGGCCCTGCCCCAATCCCGCCAGGCGTCGGAATACACCGCTGACATCCTGTTGTCCATGGGCAGATCGGCCGATCTGGTGGCGCCCCTGCGCAGCTTCATCCAGCTCACGCCAACGCTCCAGCAGCCTCAACTGATCCTGTCCTTGCCACGGATCATGACCCGACTGCAGGACAGAAACGCTGCAGCACAGGTGATCGATGATGCCACCCAACCTTGGCGCCAAGCCCCGCTGGAAATGGCCGAAGCCTGGTCCGCCAGTGCCGAGGGATGGATGCAGGCTCGCGATGCCAACAAGGCCACCGCATCCTTGAACAAAGCACTCGCGCTGCGCCCCAACCTGCTGAACGCGGGCCTGGTGGCCATCGGCCTGATGGACCTCACACCTCAAGCCGAGACCCTGGTCAAGCAACAGTTGGCCCGCCCCGATGCACCACCCATCGTGCGGCTGGCTTATGGCCGCAGGCTGGCTGGATTCCAGCGCCTGGATGAAGCCGCCCAGCAGCTTGAACTGCTGCTCAAGGAGCACCCCGAACAAAATGGCTCATGGATCACGCTGGCCGCAGTTCGACTGGAACTCAAGCAGGCGGACAAAGCCGAAGTGGCATTAAAGCAGGTACTGAACAAAATCCCCGCCGAGGGCAAACCTGCGGGAGACGCCCAGTCTTCGCCAGCACCTGATGCCAACGAAATCGACCAGACCTACCTCTACATGGAACAGGTCGCCGAACAACGCAACAACCTGACTGAAGCCCTGAGCTGGCTGGACCGCGCGGACCCCAAGAACGAGCGCACCAATATTCAGATTCAAAAGGCCCGGTTGCTGGCCCGCCAAAACAAGGTGGCAGAGGCCCGCAAGCTCATCAGAGACCTGCCAGAGGGGGAGCCTCGTGATGCCGTCATGAAGTACCAGGCCGAAGCTCAACTGTTGCGCGACGCGCACCAGACTGAAGAGGCCTATAAGGTGATGCATGAAGCCACCAAGCGATTCCCCGATGACAGCGACCTGCTCTACGACCAGGCCATGCTGGCAGAAAAGCTTCAAAAATTCACCGAAGCCGAAGCCCAGTTGCGCAAAACCATGGAATTGGCCCAGGACAACCCGAACGCCTTCAATGCACTGGGCTACAGCCTGGCCGATCGAGGCGTCCGACTGGACGAAGCTCGCCAGTTGATCAAGAAAGCGCTTGAACTGCGCCCTGCGGACCCCTTTATCGTGGACAGCATGGGCTGGCTGGAATTCCGCGCCGGTAATCTGAGCGAAGCAGTGCGACTGCTGAGTTCGGCCTACCAGACACGCCCCGATGCCGAGATCGCCGCTCACCTGGGTGAAGTTCTCTGGGCCCAAGGCAAGAAAGACGAAGCCAACAAGACCTGGCAGGAGGCCAGCAAACGCGACCCGGATAACGAGACGCTCAAAGAAACCGTGAAGCGGTTTCAAGCCACCCCGTGATCAAGCCGTGCAGCCTCCCAAACCTGCTCGCCATGCTGCTGACCTGGAGTCTGGTTGCATGCAGCAGCCTGCCTGACAGCGATCCGATTGCCGCCCAAATGCGCTCAGGCGGCAGCTGTGCGCCAGCCTCCCTCGCCATTCAAGCCAGCGCGACGCCTGCCCTGCCCTCCCCGCCGGCAGAGCCACCTCGCGCCCGCCCCAAGCTGGACGTGCAAGGACAGATGAGCATCAAGTTGGCGGCCCACGCCAACCAGGCAGCCAAAGGCCTGAGTCTGGGCTTCTTCTTCTCAGGCAATACCGACGTCGGCCAACTGGACCTGATGACGCTCATGGGCAGCCAGATCGCGCAGGTCAACTGGCAACCCGGCGAAGTCTGGCTGACCAACGACAAAGGACGCCAGCGCTTTGAGAGCCTGGAAGCCTTGAGCGTCTCCGCGCTAGGCGAGAGCCTGCCTCTGCGCTCACTGATTCAATGGATGCAAGGTCAACCCGACCAGGATCTCCCCAGCTTGCCAGGCCCCCAGGCCAACACCTTCGTGCAGGAAGGGTGGCTGATCGATACCAGCGAATTGCCCGAAAAGAAGCTGCACGCCAGCCGCGAAGCCACGCCTTTGCAACGCGCTGTTCAACTCAAGATCTATCTGGATCGCTGAGCCCTCTGCCCCACCAACCGCCATGCCCAGCCTGCACAACCTGCCCGCGCCGGCCAAGATCAACCTGTTCCTGCACGTGACGGGCCGTCGCCCGGACGGTTACCACTTGCTCCAGTCCGTTTTCATGCTGATCGACTGGCAGGACACCCTGCACATCGACACCCGAAGCGACGGGCAGTTGCGCCGCCACGACATGAATGTGCCTCTGCCTGAAGAAGACCTGTGCCTGAAGGCCGCACGCCTGCTGCAAACCGAAAGCCGCACCGCACAAGGATGCGACATCCGCATCCACAAGGAAGTGCCATGGGGCGCAGGCCTGGGCGGCGGCAGTTCGGACGCGGCCACGGTGTTGCTGGCACTCAATCAGCTATGGGGCCTGCACTGGCCACGCGCCAGGCTGGAAGCACTGGCCGTCAAGTTGGGCGCAGATGTGCCCTTCTTCGTGCGAGGCCACAACGCATGGGTCGAGGGCATCGGCGAATTGATCACGCCAGTTTCATTGCCAGCCGACGTGCTCGACACGCCCATCGCGCTGCTCAAACCCCCTGTTGCCGTGCCCACTGTGGCGATTTTTGGCAATCAATTTTTGAAGCGCGACACAAAGCATGCTATAGTCGAAGACTTTCTTGCAGCGCCCCGGTGCTTCGGCAGAAACGACTTGCAGACACCTGCAGAGCTTTACAGCAGTCAGATCAGCCAGACACTGGAAATCATGCAGAAACGCTTCGGCAACAGCCGGATGACGGGCTCAGGCAGTACCGTTTTTTCGTGGGTGACCACGGAGACACAGCAGCCACCCATCTTCCAGCCAGCCGATGTGAATCTGGATGATCACGCATGGGTCGGTCGTGTTGCTCACGGTCTGGTTCATCATCCACTGCTTGATTTGCTTGATCCGATCAGCTGATTGAATCGCAAATCAAAATGTGAAGATTTTGAACAACAGCCTTGAATGACACAAAAAACAGGCTATAATGCGAGGCTCTGAACAAGAGTGCAGCTTACAAGGTTGCAGTGCAGTGAAGTAGCAATACGACAAGGTACTGTGTCCTGAGTAGGGGAATCGCCAAGTTGGTTAAGGCATCGGATTTTGATTCCGACATACGAGGGTTCGAATCCTTCTTCCCCTGCCAAACTTTCCAGATGGTCGGCCGAACACAACCGAGCTGATCATCGACTTGCCCCAAGCCTGCCACCATCAAGGTGATGTCTGGGCGATGGCCAAGGCAACCTCTGGTGACCACACCAGCTGTGCGTGCCGGGCTTCCTCGACGGGCAAGTGAAGGGCAGACGTTTTTCGCAGCCACCACCGTCACGCCCGCCATGCTTTCCGACACCGTTCTGTTCACTGGCAACGCCAACCCGGCCCTCAGCCAGGAAATCGCCACCCAACTCGGCGTTTCGCTCGGCAAGGCCTCCGTGGGCCGATTCTCCGATGGCGAAACCACCGTCGAGATCCAGCAGAACGTGCGCGGCCGCGACGTGTTCGTGGTGCAGTCCACCTGCGCCCCGACCAACGACAACCTGATGGAACTGCTGATCATGGTCGACGCGCTCAAGCGCGCCTCGGCCCAGCGCATCACGGCCGTCATCCCCTACTTCGGCTACGCCCGCCAGGACCGTCGCCCGCGCTCGACCCGCGTGCCCATCTCGGCCCGCGTCGTGGCCAACATGCTCGAAGCCGTGGGCGTTTCCCGCGTGCTGACCATGGACCTGCACGCCGACCAGATCCAGGGCTTCTTCAACATCCCGGTCGACAACATCTACGCCTCGCCGGTGCTGCTGTCCGACCTGCAATCCAAGAACTACACCGACCTCGTGGTGGTCTCGCCCGACGTCGGCGGCGTGGTGCGCGCCCGCGCCCTGGCCAAGCAGCTCGGCTGCGACCTGGCCATCATCGACAAGCGCCGCCCCAAGGCCAACGTGTCCGAAGTGATGCACGTCATCGGTGAAATCGAAGGCCGCAACTGCGTGATCATGGACGACATGATCGACACCGCCGGCACGCTGGTCAAGGC
>NZ_SCTN01000235.1 GCF_004297345.1 Aquabacterium sp.
CGCCCTGCACCGGCAGATAGGCATATGCCAGGCCTGCCGCCTTGGCTGCGGCCTCAATGGCAGCGCTGACGGGCTGCTCTGGGCCGCCCTCCATATCGGGGCGATTGTTCATCACGGACTTGAAGCCGGCCTCAGCCGCAGCAGCCATGGCTTCCGGCGTGAGTTGAGGGGCGGCATAAACGTCTTCTGCGATAGGCGTCAAGGACACGTTGCTCATGGTGGACCCTGTTTGAAAAACCCGGAGACTGTAGCCGCACTCACGCGGCGGCTACGCTGCAATCGTTACCAGCCGTTGCGGACTGGCCGCAAAAACGAGCCAGCCAGCCCGCGTGCAAGCAATCAGCCGGCCAGCGCAGCCTTGACGGCTGCCGAGACCAGGCCCATGTCAGCCTGGCCAGCCAGACGCTGCTTGACCGCGCCCATGACCTTTCCCATGTCGCCAGGACCGGAAGCACCCAACTCCACCACGATGGCCTTGACGGCTGCAGTGATCTCATCGGCGCTCAGGCGTTGGGGCAAATAGGCCTCCAGCACCACGATCTCGGATTTTTCCTTGTCAGCCAGATCCTGACGGCCGCCGGCCTCGTATTGCTGAGCGGCGTCCTTGCGCTGCTTGATCAGCTTGTCGACGATGGACACGATCATGGCGTCGTCCAGTTCCACGCGCTCATCGACTTCCTTTTGCTTCATGGCCGCCAACAGCATGCGGATGGTGCCCAGGCGCTCGGCGTCCTTGGCGCGCATGGCGTTCTTCATGTCTTCGGTGATACGTTCTTTGAGGCTCATGGTCTGTCTCGGTCTGAGAGAAAACGGAACTGAAAAAGTGGGACTGAAAATACAAAAGCCCGCATGGGCGTCCCCGCGCGGGCTTTGGTGCCTACCCGGCTACAGCGCGATCAGCGCATTGTGCGGGTTGGACAGCAAGAAGCGAATCAGTACAGCTTCTTGGGCAGCTGCATGCTGCGCACGCGCTTGTAGTGGCGCTTGACGGCAGCTGCCTTCTTGCGCTTGCGTTCAGCGGTGGGCTTTTCGTAGAACTCGCGAGCGCGCAGTTCGGTCAGCAGACCCAGCTTTTCAATGGTGCGCTTGAAGCGGCGCAGGGCCACGTCGAACGGCTCGTTTTCCTTGACACGGATGGTCGTCATTACAAATTCGCTTTCAGATTGAATGCATTCAAAGGGCTGCCAACACGGCCACCGGCAGATTGCTTCGAGTTTGCTGCACAAAACCCGCAAAAGGTTTGCCTGTACAAGCCACCAGGGTCTGGGCCCGCTCCCGTGTTCCACGTCCGGATTTCGCGGACGAAAACGGGCTGACCGGTCTCGGTGTGCACGGCGCTGCTCAAAACGCTCTATGGTTTTCACCACCGGTGGACTTCCTTGCAAGCATGCAAGCAAGCCCCACCAACAAAGCCTGAGATTCTACCCCGGTTTTGAACAATATTCCAGCATTCTGATGAGCCGGGATTCAAAACTTGCCTTGATTTCGGCTAATTCAGACCGGAGAAAGCACCAAAACAGCCCACAAACAGCCTCGAACCCGTCTCTGATGCGCCGCTTCCGCCTTGCTCAGCAAGCTCTTTATTTCAACTCAGGTCAAACGCACCCGCTGCCGCGATGCCTTGTTCTTGCGCCAGCGCGACCACTGCCACGGGATCAGGCAGCACCGGCGACTCACCACCAGCTACGCCGCCAGCCACACCACTGTGCAACTCGCCCAGTGCCTCAGCCAAAGGCACCAGCACAAAAGCGCGCTGCATCATCCGAGGATGCGGCAAGCTCAAGGCAGGCGTGCAGCAGGCGTAGCCGCCGTACCAGAGCAGATCCAGATCCAGCGTGCGTGGGGCGTTCTGATAGGGGCGCTCACGGTCGTGCGTCAATTCCAGCGCCAGCAAGGCACGCAATAGTTCATGCGGCCCCAGGGCAGACTGCAGCACCGCCACGGCATTCAGGTAGTCAGGCCCAGAGGACTCAACCGGCTTGGTGCAATACAGGCTGGATACCGCCTCCACCTGCGTGCCCGGCAAGGCAGCCAGGCCGCGCACGGCCTCACGCAAGCGCGCAGCCACATCTCCCAGGTTGCCACCCATGCCGATGAAGGCACGGTGGCGCGGCACGGCCGACAAGGCCACGTTCAGCTGAGCGTCAGGGCTGGAGGTCAATCTCCGCTTTCGCCCGAGGCAGGTGCCCCGCCCTCACCGGCTGGTTTGCGACGACGGCGGCGGCGCTTCTTGGCGGGGGCATCACCACCACCGCCAACAGCGTCGTCACCACCATCCGCAGCGGCCGAGCGAGGCTGCTTGCGTTTGGCCAGATCCTGCTGGCGCGCCACTTCCATCAGTTCGCGGCGCTCGGGCATGTCGGCGAGGGAGAAGTCTTCCCACCACTTGGCCAGCTCGGGATCGGCCTCGCCAGCCGCGGCGCGCAGGCGCAGGAAGTCGAAACCAGCACGGAAGCGCGGTTGCTCGACCAGCGTCAACGGGCCATTGCCGGAGCGGCGATCGAAACGCGGCTGCATGGTCCAGATCTCGCGCATGTCGGCGGCCAGCTTGCCGCGACCGGAGATGTCACCGATGCGGGCATCGAACACGGCATCTGTGGCCGATTGCAGGGCCGGGAATGGGGGCTCGCCCTGGGCCTGATTGCGCTTCCAGTGATCCAGCACGTCGTGCCACAGCAGGCAGGCCAGCAGGAAACTGGGGGCCACGGGCTTATCTTCCGACACGCGGCGATCGGTGTCAGCCAGGGCGAGTTGCACGAAGTGATCGCGACCAGGGTGGCGGCGCGCTTCGTCAAACACGGCATCCAGAATCGGGAACACGCCGCGATCCAGGCCTTGCTTGCGCAACTGCTCCAGCGAGGAGCTGGCGTGACCGGTCTGCAGCAGCTTGATCATTTCGTCAAACAGACGCGATTGCGGCACGTTGGACAGCAACTCGGCCATCTCCTGCAGCGGCGCGCGGGTCTTGGGCTCGATCTCGAAACCCAGCTTGGCGGCGAAACGCACCACGCGGATGATGCGAACCGGGTCTTCGCGATAGCGCGTCTCCGGGTCGCCAATCATGCGCAGCACGCGCTTCTTGGCGTCCTTGATGCCACCGTGATAGTCCACGACATTGCCGGTGTGCGGGTCGTAGT
>NZ_SCTN01000236.1 GCF_004297345.1 Aquabacterium sp.
CCTAAATATCGCAATGCGCAAACAGGTGAAACCTGGACTGGCCGTGGCCTGCAGCCCAAGTGGGTTCAAGCCGCCGTTGCCTCGGGCAAGAAACTCGAAGATTTCGCGATCTGAATTTCAGATTGAAACAAAAAGGCCGGTCAACTGACCGGCCTTTTTTATTGCTCAAGGCTTCGTGGTTTTGAAATCACCTGCAAGACCCAATACAAACTGTTCGGGCTTCAGATACTTCTTCAGGGCCTGATTGACCTGCGCCAGTGTCAGAGATTCGATGGCCGCATCGACCTGAGCGGCCAGCGCAAAGGTGCGATCCAGATACAAATTGGCTGCCCAGCCTGCTGCCAGACGTGCATCCTGTGCCCGGCCCAATCGACGGAAATTCAGCAGACCACGCTTGCCGGATTCAAACTCGGCCTGCGTGAAGCCTTGTGACAAGGCGCGCTGGATCTCTTCCTTGAATGCGGCTTCCACCTTGTCTCTATTCTGTGGCGCGAAGATGGCCGACGCTGTCCATTCGGAATGCTGCTCCACTGGATTCCAGCTCACGCTGCTGTACACGCTGTAAGACAGGCCTTCTTTTTCGCGAATGCGGTTCCACAAACGCGAATCGCCACCTGCACCCAATAAATGGTTCGCCAGCATGAATGCGGCGTAATCGGGGTCCTGGTCATTCATGGCCAGCGGCATGACCACCGACATGGCCGCATTTTGTTTATCGGGCGTGCCAAGAACCAACCGAGTTGCGGGCAGTTTGATCAAGGGATTGGGCACGCGGGCGAAGGGCTTGTCGTTGCGCCAATCACCAAATCCCGAGTGAAGAGCCTGCTTGACTGCCCCAGCGTCGAGATCACCCACGGCGGCAAATTGCGCATGCCCTGCGGCCAGAAACTCGCTGTGGAAGGCACGCACGCGCTCAATCTGTACCGATTTCCAGTCAGATTCAGTTTCAGCAAAGGTACGGGCATAGCGCACATCACCCTTCGGATAGGGATTGCCATGGCGGGAGATGGCCTCCGCCAATACGGCTTCAGGCTCCTTGCTTTGCTCTTCCAGTGACGCCAGCGCCTGATGGCGGACTTCTTCCAGCGCATCGGCAGGCAAAGCTGGGTGACGCAGCACATCGGCGACCAGGGCGATCAAGGCTGGCAGGTGCTCACGCCGGGTCGCCAGATTGACGATCAACTGGCCAGGCGCCGCGCCAAAACTCACCTCGGCTTGCAGGGCATCGAGCCTGTCTTGCAACTGCTGGCGGTTCAGGCCGCTGGTGCCTTTGTCCAGCAAGGCGGCCAGCGCAGCCGGTGCTTCACCCCAATTGGCCAGGGATTTTTCGTCGCCATAACGCAGCGTCAAGCTGGCTTTGACAGCCTGGCCACGCGTGGACTTGGGCAAGAGCGCAACCTTCATGCCGGAGGGCAAATCGAAGCGCTGGGTACGGGCATCGATGTTGGCCGGGCTGGCATCGAAGGCCTCGGCCTTGGCTTGCGCGCCTTGGGCCTTGAAGTCCTTGAACATATCGGCCACATTCACGCGATCCGGCTGGGGTGCGCGCTCGGGTGTGGCCGTGGGCACGTATTGGCCCAAGGTCCGGTTGGACGAGACGAACACCTGCTGCGCCACGCGCTGCACATCGGCGAGCTTGGCGTTCTTGATGCGATCACGGGTCAGGAAAAACAGGCGCCAGTCGCCCTGCGCCACGGTTTCAGACAGGGCCACGCCAATGCGCTGTGGGTCGGAGAAGCCCATGTCCCAGGACTTCAGCCACTTGGCCTTGGCGCGGTCCAGTTCTTCCTGCGTGATGGGCGTCTGCTTGAGCGAAGCCTCGATGACGTCGAGCATGGCCTTGCTGGACGTGGCCGGGTCTTGCTGGGGCGACAGTTGCGCACCAAACAGGATGAAGCCTGGATCGGCCATACCCTCAGAGAAACTGAACACGCCGGCGGCCAACTGCTTTTCAGTCAGGGCCTTGTGCAGTCGGCCGGAAGGCGTATCGCCCAGGATCACGGAGATGAGCTCGATGGCTGCGTAGTCCGGATGTGCCCCAGGCATGATGTGATAGCCGGCGTACAGCAAGGGCACACCGCCGACGCGGCGCAGCGTGACCGAGCGCTCGCCGTCCTGCACGGGGTCGAGCGTGTACAGGTGCGGCAGTTCACGCGTGGGCTTGGGGATGGCGCCAAAGGCCTGCTGCACCCAGGGCAGCACCTTGGCCGGATCGAACTTGCCCGACACGATCAGCGTGGCGTTATCGGGCTGGTAGTAGCGGCGATAAAAAGCCTGCAGATGGCTGATGTCCACGCCCTCCACGTCGGCCCGCGCACCGATGGTGGACTTGCCGTAGTTATGCCACTGGTACATGGACGAGATGGTCTTTTCCATCAGGATGCGGCCGGCGTCGTTCTCGCCCATCTCCATCTCGTTGCGGACCACGGTCATTTCACTGTCCAGGTCCTTGCGGGCGATGTAGCTGTGGACCATGGCATCGGCCTGCCAGTTCAGGTACCAGTGCAGGTTGTCATCGTTGGCAGCGAAGCTGGCGAAGTAATTGGTACGGTCATACCAGGTACTGCCGTTGGCATTGAAGCCACGCTTGTTGAATTCGCCCCAGACCTGCGGGTACTTGGGCGAGCCCTTGAACATCAGGTGCTCCAGCAAGTGGGCCATACCGGTTTCGCCATAGCTTTCGTGGCGCGAGCCCACGCGGTAAGTCACGTTGACAGTGGTCGTGGGTTTGGAGTCATCGGGGATCAGCAGCACTTGCAAGCCATTGGGCAGGCGGTATTCAGTGATGCCCTCGACCGAGGTGACCTGCTTGAGTGAAGCGGCAGACGATGCGGGCGCAGTTGCAGGAGTGGCCGGCGCCGCCATCACAGCCTCAGACAGCGTGGAGGCGACCAGCAAGGCCAGCGCGGTCAGGACGAACCGCGGCGATTGACGAAAACGGGAAACACGTGAACGGGAGGTAATCGAGGTGTTCATGGGTCAGGTCGTCATGAAAAAAAGATCCGGCAGCGGACCGAGCTTCACTGAGTGTAGGCCGGCCGTGTAAAGGTTCCGTTTACAAGCTCGGATCACAAAGGGACTTAGCGCGCATTGGCGCCACATCTGGCCTTGTGCAATGTCATCCAACGCGTGCTTGATGCATGGTAAAAAACACTGTTCTCCCTGTACGGAATGCGCCAACATGAATGCCGACTCGGCCTCCCCGGCCACACTCGTCCGAAAAAGGATTGCCTGGGCTGCACTGGCCTTGGTCGCCGCCGCAGCGTTGATCGGCTGGAACAAGCTCAAGCCGCAGGGACTGCCCACCGGCATCGCCAGCGGCAATGGCCGCATCGAGGCCACGGACATCGATGTGGCCACGCGCACCTCTGGCCGCCTCAAGGATGTGCTGGTCAAGGAAGGTGATGACGTGGAAGCGGGCCAGGTGCTGGCCCATATGGACACGGCCACGCTGGAGGCCGATTTGCAGCGTGCGCAATCACAGGTCAATCAGGCGCGCAATGCCAAGGCGACGGCTGCGGCCTTGCTGGCCCAGCGTGAGCAGGCGGTGACCACGGCATCGGCTGTGGTATCGCAGCGCCAGGCGGAGTTGAATCTGGCCAGCAAACAACTGCAACGCACGCAGGAGTTGGTCAACAAAGGTTTCCTGTCGCCGCAAAAGCTCGATGAAGCGCAAGCGCAGGTGATGAGCGCCAAGGCTGGGGTGAGTGCAGCGCAATCCCAGGTGGCAGAGGCCAGGACGGCCGTGACGGCCACGCGTTCGCAACTGCAGGAAGGCGATTCAGCCATCGCCACCGCGCAAGCCAGCTTGGCCCGCGTGCAGGCGGATCTGGATGAAAGCGTACTCAAGGCACCACGATCGGGTCGCGTTCAGGTATTGGCCGCCCAGGCCGGCGAGGTACTGGGGGCCGGCGGGCGTGTCATTTCCCTGGTGGACGTGGGCGATGTCTACATGACCTTCTTCCTGCCCGAGACGGCTGCCGGGCGTGTGGCCATTGGCGCCGAGGCCAGGTTGGTGCTGGATGCCGCGCCTCAATATGTGGTCCCAGCCAAAGTGACGTTTGTGGCCAGCGTGGCCCAGTTCACCCCCAAGACCGTGGAGACCACAGCCGAGCGGCAGAAGCTGGTCTTCAAGGTACGCGCTCAGATTGACCGTGCACTGCTCGACCACTATCGCCAGCAGGTCAAGACCGGCATGCCCGGCATGGCCTATGTGCGCGTGCAGCCCGATACGCCTTGGCCAGACAAGCTGAGCGTGGCGCTGCCTGACAAGGCCTATGCGAAACCGGATGCAGCAAGCGCCACGCAAGCAGCGTCATCCAGCGCATCCAACACCCCTGCCCCGTGAACCAAGCCGTTGCACAGATCCAATCACTGAGCCACGCCTACAAGCGTGTCAAGGCGCTGGATGAGGTCACGCTGAGCATCCCCGGCGGCTGCATGGTCGGCCTGATCGGGCCGGACGGCGTGGGCAAATCCACCCTGCTCGCCCTGCTGGCCGGAGCCCGACAGATCCAGCAAGGCGAGATCGAGGTGCTAGGGGGCAGCATGGCCCAGGCTCGGCACCGGCGCGAGGTTTGCCCCAGGATCGCCTACATGCCGCAAGGCCTGGGCAAGAACCTGTACGCCACGCTGTCCGTACGCGAGAACGTGGACTTCTTTGGCCGGCTTTTCGGCCATGAGGCCCGCGAGCGCCAGGCCCGCATCGACGAACTGCTGCACAGCACTGGGCTCTTGCCTTTTGCGGATCGCCCCGCAGGCAAGCTCTCGGGCGGCATGAAGCAAAAGCTGGGGCTGTGCTGCGCCCTCATCCACGATCCCGATCTGCTCATCCTGGATGAGCCCACCACCGGCGTGGACCCGCTGTCACGCAGGCAGTTCTGGGAGCTGATCGAGCGCATCCGCAGCCGCCGTCCCGGCATGAGTGTGGTGATCGCCACGGCCTATATGGAAGAAGCGCAGCGCTTTCACCACCTGGTGGCCATGGACGGCGGGCGCGTGCTGGCCACCGGCACACCCGCCGAGTTATTGGCCCGCACGGCTTGTCAGGATCTGGAGGCGGCCTTCATCCAATTGCTGCCAGAGCAAAGGCGCCAGGGGCACCAGGCCTTGGTCGTGCCCCCTCGCCCCAGTGAAGACGGCGACATCGCCATCGAAGCACAAGGCCTGACCTGCCGCTTTGGTGACTTCACGGCTGTGGACCATGTCGATCTGTCCATCCACAAGGGCGAGATCTTCGGCTTCCTGGGCTCCAACGGCTGCGGCAAGACGACCACGATGAAGATGCTGACCGGCCTGCTGCCCGCCACCGAAGGCAGTGCCTCGCTGTTCGGGCATCAGGTCAACGCGCAAGACATGGCGATTCGCCGCCGCGTGGGCTATATGTCGCAAGGTTTTTCGCTCTACAACGAGTTGACCGTCACGCAGAACCTCGAGCTGCACGCCAGGCTGTTTCACGTCCCTGCCGAGAAACGCGCAGGCCGCGTGCGCGCCATGATGCAGCGCTTTGAACTGGAAGCCGTGGCCGATGAGTTGCCGGAGAAGCTGCCACTGGGCGTACGTCAGCGTTTGTCGTTGGCCGTGGCCGTGGTGCATGAGCCTGACATGCTGATCCTGGATGAACCCACCTCGGGCGTAGATCCCATCGCCCGCGATCGCTTCTGGGAACTGATGATCAAGCTGTCACGCGAAGATGGAGTCACCTTGTTCATCTCGACGCACTTCATGAACGAGGCCCAGCGCTGCGACCGCATCTCGCTGATGCATGCCGGGCGCGTGCTGGCCAGCGATACGCCCGCAGCACTGGTCGAACAACACGGCCACGCCAATCTGGAGGACACCTTCATTGCCCTGCTGGAGCAGGCCCAATCCACCGATCCGGTTGACACGCCAGCCACAGCCACTCAGCCGGGCACTTCGCCTGGGATGGCCGGAGTGCCAGCCGCCAATCCAGACGCCCCCGCCAAAGCAACACGCCAGCGCTCGCCCCGCTTCAGCCTGGGCCGCCTGCTGAGCTATGCCCACCGCGAATCGCTGGAGCTGCGCCGCGACCCCATCAGGCTGACACTGGCCCTGCTGGGCACCGCGCTGCTGATGATCATCATGGGCTACGGCATCAGCATGGACGTGCAGGACCTGCGCTTCGCCGTGCTGGACCGGGATCAGACCTCGATCAGCCGCGACTACGTGAACAACATCAGTGGCTCGCCCTACTTCCTCGAACAAGCGCCCATTCAGAACGATGCAGACCTGGACCGCCGCCTGCGCAATGGCGAGCTGAGCCTGGCCATCGAGATCCCGCCGCATTTCATGGCCGATCTGCAGCGTGGCCGCCCCACCAGCATTGGCGTCTGGGTGGATGGCGCCATGCCCCAGCGTGCCGAAACCGTATCCGGCTATGTGCAAGGGCTGCACGCCAGCTACCTGGCCGACAAGCTGGCGCAGACAGGAACGCAAGCGCCCGCGCTGGCCGACGTTGAAATCCGCTACCGCTACAACCCTGACGTCAAGAGCCTGTACGCCATGGTGCCAGCCGTGATCCCCATCCTGCTCATCTTCATCCCGGCCATGTTGACGGCGCTGGGCGTGGTGCGGGAAAAGGAGCTGGGCTCCATCATCAACCTCTACGTCACGCCGGTCACGCGGCTGGAGTTCTTGCTGGGCAAGCAGTTGCCCTACATTGGCACCGCCATGGTCAGCTTCCTGCTGATGACGGCGATGGCTGTGTGGGGCTTTGGCGTGCCGCTCAAAGGTAGCCTGATGGCACTCACGTTGGGCGCCCTGCTCTACGTGACGGCGGCCACGGGCCTGGGCCTGCTCATGTCCACCTTCACGAACAGCCAGATCGCGGCCATCTTCGGCACCTCGCTGGCCACCATGCTGCCGGCCATACAGTTCTCGGGGATCATCAACCCGGTGTCCTCGCTGGAGGGCTTTGCCGCCGTGCTGGGCCGCATCTACCCGACAGGCCCCTTCCTCATCATCAGCCGCGGCACGTATTCCAAGGCACTGGGCCTGGCCGAGTTGTGGCCTTACTTCATCCCATTGGCCTTGGCCATTCCCGTGCTGACCTTTGTCAGCGTTGTCCTGCTCAAAAAGCAGGACAAGTGAGGCGCCGCCATGCACACCTTGCTGACCTCGCTGGCCAATATCTTCAACCTGGGCATCAAAGAGTTGCGCAGCCTGTGGCGTGATCGGCTCTTGCTGCTCTTCGTGATCTGGGCCTTCTCAGGCGCGCTGTATACCGCCGCCAAGGGCGCACCGGATCGCCTGCATCGCGCGCCCATGGCCGTGGTGGACGAAGACCAATCCACCTTGTCGCAACGGGTGGTCAATGCCTTCTACCCGCCCACCTTCATGAAGCCCAGCCCCATCAGCCTGAGCGACATGGACCCGGGCATGGACGCCGGCCGCTACACCTTCGTGATGGACATCCCGCCTGATTTCCAGCGCGATGTGCTGGCAGGCAAGACACCGGCCATCCAGCTCAATGTGGACGCCACGCAGATGAGCCAGGCCTTCCTGGGCGCAGGCTACATCCAGAGCATTGCCCTGGGCGAGATCAGCGAGTTTGTACAACGCGAACGCCGCAACAACACGCCCGCGCTGGATCTGGCCATGCGCATGCGTTTCAACCCGGCGCTGGACAACACCTGGTTCATGGGCGTGATGGAGCTCATCAACAACGTGACCATGCTGTCCATCATCCTCACGGGTGCGGCGCTGATTCGCGAACGTGAGCACGGCACCATCGAGCATTTGCTGGTCCTGCCCCTCAATCCCGTGGAGATCATGCTGGCCAAGGTCTGGGCGATGGGCGCGGTGGTGATGCTGGCCACAACCTTGGCCGTGCACTTCGTGCTGCGCGGGGCCTTGAGCATGCCCATCACAGGCTCGGTCGGGCTGTTCATGGCGGGTTGCACACTGCACCTGTTTGCCACCACCTCGATGGGCATCTACCTGGGCACGGTGGCGCGCTCCATGCCGCAACTGGGCTTGCTGATGATCCTGGTACTGCTGCCGCTGCAGATGCTGTCTGGCGGCATGACCCCGCGCGAGAGCATGCCCGAGATCGTGCGCCTCATCATGGCCGGCGCGCCCACCACGCACTTTGTGAGCTTCGCGCAGGCTATCCTGTACCGAGGCGCCGATCTGAGCATCGTGTGGCCGCAGTTTGCAGCCATCGCGCTCATCGGCGCTGTGTTCTTCCTGGCGTCCTTACGGCGCTTCCGCTCGGCTGTCAGCCGCATGCAAACTTGAAGGAATGTCCTTGCTCAAACCAGATGGCAACAAGAAGCAGGTATGGCCCATGAGCCCCTGGGGCATGGCCTTGATCCTGCTGACCATGCTGTGGGTGCGCGACCTGTGGGTCAACAACGCCCAGGTCCAGCCCATGCCCTACAGCGAGTTCGTTCAGCACCTGGAAGCGGGTGACGTGGCCTCGGTGCGCGTGGCCAGCAACGTGATCGAAGGCGAACTGAAAAAGCCCCTGCCTGATGGACGCCAGCGCTTCATCACCACACGCATCGAGCCCGGACTGGCCAAGGACTTGTCGAGTTACAAGGTCCGCTACGAAGGCGTGATCGAGAACACGGTCGTGCACGATGTGCTCTCGTGGGTACTGCCCGTGCTGCTGATGTTCGGCCTGTGGAACCTGCTGGCGCGCAAGATGATGAAAGACGGCGGCTTTGGCGGCGGGATAGGCGGGATGATGGGCGTGGGCAAAAGCCGCGCCCGTGTCTATGCCGAAACCGATGTCAGCGTGCATTTCAATGACGTGGCCGGCGTCGACGAAGCCAAGGACGAGCTGCGCGAATCCGTGGACTTTCTCAAGAACCCGCAGTCTTACGGCAGGCTGGGTGCGCGCATGCCCAAAGGCATCCTGCTGATCGGGCCTCCCGGCACCGGCAAGACCATGCTTGCCCGCGCGATGGCTGGTGAGGCAGGCGTGCCCTTCTTCTCCATCAGCGGCTCTGAATTCGTCGAAATGTTCGTGGGCGTGGGTGCTGCCCGTGTGCGCGATCTGTTCGAGCAGGCCCGCAAGGCAGCGCCCGCCATCATCTTCATCGACGAACTGGACGCCCTGGGCCGTGCACGAGGTGCCGGGCCAATGAGTGGCGGTCATGATGAAAAAGAGCAGACGCTGGACCAGTTGCTGTCCGAGATGGATGGCTTCGATGCCAGCGTGGGCGTGGTCATCCTCGCGGCCACCAACCGGCCCGAGGTGCTGGACCCTGCCCTGCTGCGCGCCGGCCGCTTTGACCGCCAGGTGCTGGTCGATCGCCCTGATCGCAAAGGCCGCACGGACATCCTGCGCGTGCACATCAAGAAGATCACCACAGCCCCCGACGTGAACCCGGATGCCGTCGCGGCCTTGACGCCTGGTTTTGCCGGCGCCGATCTGGCCAACCTCGTCAACGAAGCGGCTTTGCTGGCCACGCGTCGCCAGGCACAAGCCGTTGAAGCGACCGACTTCAACAACGCCATCGAACGCATCGTGGCCGGCCTCGAAAAGCGCAACCGCGTGCTGAGCCCCAAAGAGCGCCAGACCGTGGCCTATCACGAGATGGGCCATGCGCTGCTGGCCATGTCTCTGCCTGGCGCGGATCCCGTCCACAAGATCTCGATCATCCCGCGTGGCATTGGTGCCCTGGGCTACACCATCCAGCGCCCCACCGAAGACCGCTTCCTCAGCACCCGCAGCGAGCTGGCAAACCGCATGACCGTGTTGCTGGGCGGTCGCGCAGCCGAGCAGCTCATGCTGGGCGAGATCTCCAGCGGTGCCGCCGACGATCTGGCCAAGGCCACCGACATCGCGCTGGACATGGTCACGCGCCTGGGCATGTCCACCGAACTGGGCCAGGTCGCCTACGAACGCCAGCGCACGCCCTTCCTGGCACAGATGCCCGCGTTTGGCTCCGAGCGCAACTACAGCGAAGACACGGCCCGCCACATCGACGAAGCCGTGCGCCAGTTGGTCGACAAGGCCTTTGCCAACGCGATGGAAGGCCTGCAAGCCAGGCGAGACTTGCTGGAACAAGGCGCA
>NZ_SCTN01000237.1 GCF_004297345.1 Aquabacterium sp.
GCTTCCGCTTCCGCCATGTCCTCGATCGACGACGCAGCCCTGAGCCAAGTCAGCGGCCAGGACGGCGTGTCGATCGCTGGTGACCTGAACATCAACATCGGTTCGTTCAAGTACACCGACACGGACGCCACCGGTGGTTCCGTGACCTTCGGCGACATCGGCATCAAGGGCCTGTTCGTGATGACCGTTGACATCCTGAACAAGGGTGCTTTCGTCTCGACCGTGGCTGACTCCATCGGTGCTCGTCTGGGCCTGACCCAAGCTGATGCCAACAACGGCAAGGCTCTGGCCGCTGGTGTCGCCGTGGCCCCCACCGCTGGTGGCGTGACCGTGGCAACCGAACTGGGCAAGCTGACGGCTGCTTCGTATGACGCCTTCGGCGCTCAAACAGCTCAAGCTGTGTATGACGGCGCTTCCGACGTTGTGCAGTTCGCTTTCCCTAACGCCAAGCTGAACTCGGCTCTGACCCCCAGCATTACGGTCGGTTCGATCAAGATGGGCAGCACCGCTGCTGACGGCACACGTGGCACCTCGGCTGCTTCGTTCGGCTCGTTCGCCATCAACAACATCGACATGCAAGGCACCAAGGTCTGGATGTGGGCTCACTGATCTGAGCGCATCTGAAGCCTGAAAGGGGCGTCGAAAGGCGCTTCCTGGTCGATGAGAGACAACCCCCGTGGAGGCGATCCCCGGGGGTTGTTTCGTCTCCGGGAGGGCAAAAACGTGACTTTCATCACGCGTGTTTTAAGTGGCGAAATCTGAATTCAAAAAGTGTCTGAATGAAACACAAAACTAGGTAGTTTCCCTGTATTTATGTTGCAGCCTCTCTGCAACCATCCCGAACCTTTCGGGGTAGCAGTCTTCAAACCTGAAAGGTCGGGCATGGCCATCAAATCGTTCACCTTGTCGCAAATAGCCTGGTACAGAACCATGAGCGACGCTTTTCGCCAGCGCGGCTTGAATGCCGACGATCTGCTGGCCAAGAGCGGCGTGCCGATCGGGCCGACCGACGAGATGGATGTGCACCATCTGTCTGATCTGTTCTCCGGCATGTGGGAGCAGGCCGTGGCGCGGACCAACGATCCCGGCATTGGCTTGACGCGTGTGGGGCATCCCCTGGCGGCTTTCGGGGTGGTCTCGCACATGTTGCTGTCATCGACGAATGTGCTGGCGGCGGCCAAGTGCCTGTCTCGTTTTGCAGCGTTGGTGTCGCCCACGTTTTCGATGGATGTGGTGCATGAAGACAAGGTCTATGTGGTGTCCTTTGCCATTTCAGGTGGTCGCAGGCCTGTGCCCATGCAACGCTTTGACTTTCTGGCTTCGGTGTTTCTGGCTGGCGCGCAATGGATCACGGGCAAGCGCCTGGTGCCCAACGTGATGTACATGCCGTTTCCGGAGCCGGCGGATACGACCCCATGGCGTGATGCCTATGGATGCCATGTCGAGTTCAACGCGAGTTCCTTCCGCGGTGAGTTCAAGGCCTGCGACTTCGAACAAGCCATTCCGACGAGTGATCCGGCCATCGCCGACATGTGCGTGCGCATGACCGAGCAGGCAGCGCAGGAGTTGGGTGAGCACTTCACAGGCAAGGTCAGGCAGATGCTGACCAAGATCCTGCACAAGGGTGATCCGCGGCGTGAGCAAGTGGCCGAGATGCTGTGCATCAGCGAGCGGACCTTGCAGCGGCGCTTGAGTGAAGAGGGCACCAGCTTTGCCGAACTGGTCGATGCCGTGCGGCGAGAACGGGCCGAGCGCATGCTGGCTCGTGGCTATCTGAGCGTGACTGAAATGGCTTGTGAGCTGGGCTTCTCTGACCCCAGCAATTTCTATCGGGCGTGCAAACGCTGGTTTGGTTTGTCGCCAAGTTCATTGCGCGTGACGCAGTAATTGGGTGACGTTTTCGTGCTTGTACTTAAGGGGTTTCCTCGCCCTGCATGCGGGTGGCTTGCGGGGTCATGCGCTTGGCCTGAGTGGTCAAGGCCGAATGTGCATTGCTTCGCGATGATGCGTCAGCGCCGCGAAACAAAGGCCCATCCGATCGAACAGGGACGTCAATCGATACGGGGCAGGTGACTTGATCACTCGCCTGTTCAGGGCTGACGGGGCGCAGACAACAACCTCACAATCTTTCTGGAGTTTTCATGCAAGCATTCAAGCTTTCCTTCGTTGCACTGGCTCTGTCGGCCGTGGCTGCTTCCGCTTCCGCCATGTCCTCGATCGACGACGCAGCCCTGAGCCAAGTCAGCGGCCAGGACGGCGTGTCGATCGCTGGTGACCTGAACATCAACATCGGTTCGTTCAAGTACACCGAC
>NZ_SCTN01000568.1 GCF_004297345.1 Aquabacterium sp.
AGGTGATTGTCGCCGACGATGCCTCAACCGATACATCCTGGGACGTGATACTCGACTGGCTGCAGAGAGACAGTCGGTTGCGAGCTCTGCGAAATAAGCGCAACGGCGGAAAATCGGTTGCTATGAACCGCGCTATCGCCATCGCTCGAGGTCGATGGCTCGCGGTTCTGGACGCCGACGACTGGTTTCATCCTGAAAGGCTGCGCGCATTAGTCGCCGTTGGCGAGAGGCGGCAGGTCGATCTTGTCGCAGACAATCAGCTTTTCTACGACACGATTGCAAACACTGTCGTCGGCTCCGCATGGCCTGCTGGGCCAACCGACTGGGACCTTACCTTCGACGATTTTTTATTTGGGTCTAATGCCTACGAAACCTTCAATCTGGGTATGTTGAAGCCGATTCTGCGAGCGGAATTCACGCGCGCGAGCGGTCTTTCCTATGACGAGAAGGCAAGACACGGACAGGATTTTCTATATTTACTCCAATTCTATTTGCTGGGGGGTAAGGCTGCCGTTAGCGACGGACCCTATTATTTCTATACGCAGCCGTTTGGCGCCTTGTCGCATCAATGGTCACATGCGGCCAGGCGACGTTACGATTTTCAGACTGCATATGAAATCAACAAAAGCTATGTCGAAATGGCATCTGGCAGCGTTACGCCCACTCAATTGCGGCGGCTCAAGGCGCGGAATCATCAGCTCCAGATTCTGGAACATTATTATTCGGCTAAAGATTTATTCGACCGTGGCGAGAAACTGGCATCTGTTCTCAACGTCATACGCCATCCGCTTATGGTGGGGTACGCGGCTCGCCGTCTGCTAAAGCGATATGCCGGCGTAGAGTCGTTGCAGGCTGCCGCTTACGTGGCGGGTCGCTCGCGTCGCCGATCCCAAGAAAACCCCGTTTGTGTACCAGGAGTGGTTCAATGAGAATTGATGACCGCGATGCCCAGAATAATTTTACTTTATTGCGACTTGTTCTCGCCTTGCTAGTTCTGCTCGGCCATTTCAAGGCGTTTGTCGCGGTATGGTCGCCGCCATGGCCATTTAATTACGCGGCTGCCGCCGTTGATTGCTTTTTCGTCGTCAGCGGCTACCTTGTTTCCAAAAGTTTTGATCGGGACTCAAATTTCAGCCGCTTCTATTTAAGGCGGTTCTTTCGGATATATCCGCTTTATATCGCGGTTGTGCTTGCGCAGACCGTGATTCTGGGGTGCCTGGCGCCTGGTGGATTTGTTGCCAATCTGCGGTCCGAGTTCGACTATTTGATGGTCAACGCGGTATTCGCCAACTTTATCCAGCATGACATCGGCGAAGGGGTGTTGCGCGGGCTCACGGATCCTAGCCTTAATGCAAGCCTTTGGACCTTGAAAATCGAGTTTGCATTTTACCTTATTCTTCCGTTTTTGTGGCTTGGTGTGCAGCGTTACGGGTGGAAACTTTTGGTCGGCGTCTTTATGGCGTCGGCGCTCTATTATGCACTGGTGCTCCATTATGTGGATTTTCGGCATGCCAAGCAACTTCCCGGCCAGCTTCAATTCTTTGTTCTGGGTATAGCAGCCTACCGGTACCGTGATCGTCTGTCCTTGAGCCCGCAGATCGGTTTCGTCCTGATGGTTGTGCTGGGAGTGGCACTTACCTTACTTCTTCATTCCCGCCCGCCCGTGCTCTACCCCCT
>NZ_SCTN01000238.1 GCF_004297345.1 Aquabacterium sp.
CGTGCGCAGGCACCGCCTGGCGCACGTGCCCGTCTCCGCCAAGATGCGACTGGGCTTTCACGACGACGATCTGGCCGAAGACTGCGCCCGCGCTGTCGAAGCCGGCGGAGCAGACGAACTGGTGGTGCACGCGCGCACCAAGGCGCATGGTTACAAGCCACCCGCCTACTGGGAGCGCATCGCCGACATCAAGGCCGCTGTGCGCCTGCCCGTGGTGGCCAACGGCGAGATCTGGAACGTGGACGATGCGCGCCGCTGCGTGGCCGTGTCAGGCTGCACCGACATCATGCTGGGCCGCGGCATCGTGGCCGATCCGGGGCTGGCGCTGGCCATCCTGTTCGATCAGGGCTTGCCCACTGGTGGCAGCGCAGAGCCAGACTGGTCCAGCCTGCAGCCCTTGCTGGGCTACTTCTGGCAGCTGATCCTGGCCAATGTCGAGCCTCGCGCCCGCACAGGCCGCATGAAGCAATGGCTCAACTACATGCGCCGGCGCCACCCCGAGGCGCAAGAGGCCTATATGCAGATCCGCACCTTGACGGACTCGCGCCTGGTCGACCCGATCGTGAAGAGCTGGTGCGAAGGCGCACCACCCTGCGCGACACAGACTCAGTCAGCGTCAACCATCTCGGAAGACTGACCCAACACCCACGCCACGGCCACACCGCCCGCCAGATAGCTGCGCGTCTTGACCAAGGGGCTGTCACGGAAGACAGCGCCGTTGAGGTTGTCATAGCGCATGAACGCGCCAACCCAGGTCTTGTCGAAACGCTTGCTCAAGCCAGCCACGAACTGCGCGCCTGAGTAGCCTGCAGTGGCCTTATAAGCTGGCCGCTCGGCGGTGGCGTACTGCGGCGCCACGTCATAAAAATACGCATGGCGCCGCGTCGTGGCGTAGATCGGCCCGGTCAGCATGGTGAGGTTCCAGCCAGGCAAGCCGGCCACATCGCGGATATCGAGGTTGAGGTTCGGGCTGGCCTGCCAGCTGTTGCTGCCGATTCCGTTGCCCAAGGTGATGCCGTAGGTCACGGGCACGCGCATCTTCAAACGAACGCGGTCGCCCTCCGATTTGTAGAAGTGCACCTCCAGCGCCGGCCCGATCTCGATCGCGCCAGACAGGCTGGGCATGCCCTGGCGAGCCTGGTTCTTCACACTGGAGACGGGGATGCTGCCATTGAGCCCCAGATCGATGTGCGCCACATCGCCAAAATCAATCAACTCCGCGCGTGCACCCTGGCGATCCGCCTTGATCTTTTCACCCCGGTAGACCACATAAGGAATGGGAAAGGCATAGACGCGGGATTCATCCGATCCGCGGTAATCAGGAAAGCTCATGGCCGCGGCACCCAGCCCCAACTCCCACTTGGGCTTTTGCTCGGCAAAGGCCTGCAAGGCCAGCCCGGACAACATGAAGATCCCTACGCGTTTGAACATCCTCGGCGCTCCATTTGAGTGATGAGCGGCATTCTGACACCCAGAAACAAGCACAATGGCGGGTTTGCACATCTGCGCGCACCCAGCCCAGGAAAGAGAACACACCGATGGCCATCAACTGGTTCCCCGGTCACATGAACGTGACCAAGAAAGCCATCATCGAACGCATGAAGGAGATCGACGTCGTCATCGAGATGCTCGATGCACGGCTGCCGGGCTCCAGCGCCAACCCCATGCTGGCCGAGCTGACCGGTACGCGCAAGAAACTCAAGGTGCTCAACAAGCAGGACGTGGCTGACGCCGAGCGCACCACGGCCTGGCTGGCCTGGTACAACGCGCAACCCGACACACAGGCCATCGCGCTGGACGCCAGCGACACCGCCCCGGCCCAGCGCCTGATCAAGGCCTGCCGCGAACTGGCGCCCAATCGAGGCGGCATGGCCAAGCCCTTGCGTGTGCTGATCTGCGGCATCCCCAATGTGGGCAAGTCCACGCTGATGAATACCCTGGTAGGCAAGAAGGCCGCCAAGACGGGCGACGAAGCCGGCATCACCAAGATCGAGCAACGCATCAACCTCGCCAACGACTTCTACCTGTTCGACACGCCCGGCATGCTGTGGCCCAAGATCACGATCGAGCAAGGCGGCTACAACCTGGCCGCCAGCGGCGCCGTGGGCCGCAATGCCTATGACGAAGAAGAAGTGGCGCTGGAGCTGCTGGCCAGGCTGAAGGGCCCCTACGCCGCCCTGCTGGCTGCGCGCTACAAGCTCGACGATGTGGCCGGCATCCCCACCCTTCACGACGATGTGCTGCTGACGGAGATCGGCCGCAAGCGCGGTGCCGTGATGAGCGGTGGCCGCGTCAACCTGCAAAAAGCCGCCGAGATCGTGCTCAATGATTTCCGCAGCGCCATCTTGGGGCCCATCACGCTGGAGACACCCGAGGAGTTCGCGCAGTGGGCAGCCGTGGCCGAAGAAGCCGAGGCTGAGCGCCAACGCAAGAAGGCCGCCCGCCTGAACAAGAAGGGCAGCGGGCGCCGTCACGATGACGACGACATCGAGCAAGCCGACTGAAGCCCAGCGCATGAGCGACGCACGCTTCGTCCCCAAGGGCATCGTGCCCACAGCCGAGCAACTGGCCATTCAGTTGGGGCGGCACAAACGCGTCATCGTGGAAGCCAATGCGGGTGCTGCCAAGACCACCACGCTGGCCCTGCGGCTGGCGCAGGCGCTTGAGCGTGGCGCTGATGCCGACCGCATCCTCGCCCTCACCTACACCGATGCCGCCGTGCTGGCCTTGAAGCAGGCGCTTGAACGCATTGGCCTGCCCGCAGCCGTCCGCAACCGGCTCAAGATCCGCACCTTTGACGACTTCTGCCGCGCACGCCTGCAGCACGTTGAAGGCGGCAGCGTGCACCACTACGAGCGGCCCGAGCAGCTCAAGCCCTACGTGCTGCAGGCGATCGATCGGGTGATGTCCAACGTGGACGAGCGCCATGCTGACGAGTTTGCCGTGGAAGGCAATGGCGAGGCCATGGTGGAAAGCCTGCTGCAAGCTTTCTCGCGCCTCAAAGGCACCTTGCAATGGTTCATGGAAGCCGCAGATCAGGTGCTCACGCCCGATCTGGCCAACGAGCTGGGCTTCGATTACCTGACGCTGCGCAGCTTCTGGGCTTACGAGACCCTGCGCCGAGGCGGCCACCCGGATCACCCTGTCTTCCGCGCTCCGCACGACGCCACCTATGACCTCGCCTGCCAGTTGCTGGACGAAGACGCTTTTGCGGATCAAGCCCACCCGCTGGCCATGGGGCTGCATCTGGTGCTGGTCGATGAGATGCATGACACCAACCGGGCGATGTTCACGGTGCTGCGCCACCTCTTGATCCAGAACCCGCAGACCGCCTTTGTGGGCGTAGGCGACCGTGATCAGGTCATCCATGCGGTGGCCGGCGCCGAGGCTGGCTTCATGGGCGAGACATTCAACCGCGAGATCGGCACAGCCGAACGGCTGCCACTGACAGCCTCCTACCGCTTTGGCCCCAAGCTGGCCGCCTCCGTCAGCAAGCTGGCAGACAAGCGCTACGAATCGCTCAGCAGCATCGCCACCGACATCCAGCTTGTGGGCTACGAGCATGTTGGCGATGCGCACCGCCACATCATCGAGCTCATTCAACAGCGCGTAGGCCTGGGGCCCAAAGCCACCTTGAGCGATCTGGCCATCCTCTTGCGCCAGCCGCATCAGTCGGTCGCGCTTGAAAACCACCTGCTCGACAAGGGCGTGGACTACCGCACCTGTGGCTTCGACACCTATCTGATGCGCCCGGAAGTGCTGTTCGTGCGCGGCCTCATCGCCTGCGCGCGCAACAGCTTTGCCGGCATCGAGCGCATCGACACACGCATGCGGGTGCTGCAAGCCATGCTGACGTTTGCAGGATCCCATGTGGAGAGCGCGCAAGACACGCAGGAAGACAGGCTCAAGGAAGAACACGAGGCCATCAAGAGCGTGGCCCACACGCCTGAACTGGTCGAGGTATTCCTGGAGAACCAGATCCTGCGCAATGCCAGCGAGGCCGCACGCCGTCAACTGGAAGCGGCCATCGACATCGCCAGCACCAATGCCACGCACGTGCTGCTGGAACGCTTTGTGGCCGCGCTGGCGCCGCAAGCACTGGCTGCACGCGTGATGGTGCAGCGCCAGGACATCGCCCAGGTCAGCGCCAATGTGCAAGGCCTGATCGATTCAGCCGCCACCTACGATGATGTCGAATCCTTCTTCCGTGCGATGAACGAACGCGAGATCCGCCAGCAAGGCATGCGCGGCAAGGACTGCGTCGTGCTCTCCAGCATCGAAGCGGCCAAGGGCCTGGAGTTCGATCATGTGATCCTGCCGGGGCTCAACAAGGGCGAGTTCGCTGTCGGTGGCAACACGACCGACAACCGCAACCTGCTGTATGTGGGGATGACGCGCGCGCGCCAGCGGCTCACCATCCTGTGCGACCGCCATCGGCCCAGCCAGTACCTGGTGGACGCCGGCTTGCTCTGACCAGCCACGCCTGGCTACCGCCCCCCCCAGGCGCAGACATCAGGCATCAGGCAACAAAGCCCGCGCGCCCAGAACGAGCGCCGCAAACATCGACAGCAACTCGTCAGTCAAGGCCGCCACGGAGGGCGGATCTTCGCCCATGAGCCATTCACACATGAGCTCGTTGACGGCCCCGACCATGGCCAGGCAGGACAAACCGTAGTCCCGCTTGGGCAGCAAGCCGCTCTGGGCCATGGCGTTCGCGTAGGCCTCGATCAAGCCTGCAAATTCGTGGATGACCGCGCGGCGGCGGCGGGCCATGTCGGCGCTCACGCCCACCACTTCGACACAGGCCAGGCGGGCGTGGCGCGCGTCTTCCGTGTAAGCGCGCACAAAGGCTCGGATGGCCTCGTTGATCAGTTCGGCTGGCATCAAGCCCGGCGTCTGCAAGGCGGCTTGCACCTGGCTGCGGGCATGCGCCACCACCTGCTCATAGATCGCCAGCAGCAAGGCCTCGCGGGTATCGAATTGCTCGTAAAAGTGCCGGGGCGTAACCTTGGCCTCGGCGCAGATGGCATCGATGCGCGTGTGCTGAAAGCCCACGGAGCAAAACAGCGTCAGGCCGGCCGCCATCAGGCGTTCTCGCCGCTCCTGCAACAGCTCTTGCGCACTGCGCCCCCCATAGCCACGCCGCGACACCCGAGATTCCGGGCCTGGCACGGGCATTGGTTTGCGGGATGAGTGGCGCATGTTTACATTTAGGAAATTTTTCTTTCCTTATACTAGCACCATCGACATGCTCGCAGGAGTCCCCATGACAACAAACCGCTCCCCGTTTCACATCGTGAGTGGCCTGGCATTGGCTGGAGCCTTGCTGACCTTGGCGCCTTGGGGTGCATGTGCGGCTACAACAGCAGCCACAACAGCCGCTGCGGCCACGCATGGCCCGGAATCGAACGCCAGCATGGAAGAGGACGAAGTGCTGGTCCAGAAGATCAAGACCGGCGCGCTGCAAGCCATGAGTGACGAGCAACTGATCAAGACCTTCAGCCAGCTCGCCCCGCAAACCTACTCGGGTTATCTGGATGTGGGCGTCAGGCAGCTCAACGAATACGAGTTGTGGATGAAGCGCGAGGAACGCCTGGGTGGCACGTGGGCTGGCCAGCCCTTCGTCAACTACATCAAGTACCGCCACAAGCCCCGTCAGGTCTACATGAAGTGGCTCAAGGACAGCCCGAAGTCCGGCCAGGAAATCATCTACGACGAAACCAAACGCAAGGACGCCAGCTACGGTCACCTGGGCGGGCTGTTCAACATCACCTCCATGTGGTCGGCCATCGACGGATCGATGGCCAAGGGCAACTCCAACCACACGGTGCGCGATCTGGGCATGCAGTCCGTGGTGGCCATCCTGGTTGACAGCCACAAGATGCGCGTCAAGGAAGGCCAGCCCACCGCGCCCAATCAGATCGAAGTGGCCAAGGTCAATGGCGAGCGCACCATCGCCCTGACCTGGGTCACGCCAGCGGGCATGACGGGGGCCTACGCGGCCAAGTCCAAGGTGTATGTGAACCTGCAACAACCCTGGATACGCATGATCGAATCCTGGAACGAACGAGGCGAGATGATCGAACGCATCAGCTTCGACAAGGTCGTGCCAGCCAGCTTCACCGATACTGACTTCGACCCGAAGAACAGCAACTATGCGTTTTGATCGTTGATGGCGCGAAGTTGGGCTCTGGGCATGTGATGATTCGGCCCACAAAGACCACAGAGAACAACATGGCCATCCCCCAAGACAACATCAGCATGGCGCTGTTTTGCGACTTCGAAAACGTCGCCCTCGGCGTGCGCGACGCCAACTACGATAAGTTCGACATCAAGCGCGTGCTGGAACGCCTGCTGCTCAAAGGCAGCATCGTGGTCAAAAAAGCTTATTGCGACTGGGAACGCTACAAGGGCTTCAAGTCCGCCATGCACGAGGCCAACTTCGAGTTGATCGAGATTCCACATGTGCGTCAATCCGGCAAGAACTCGGCCGACATCCGCCTGGTGGTCGATGCCCTCGATCTTTGCTATACCAAGTCGCACGTCAACACCTTCGTGATCATCTCGGGTGATTCAGACTTTTCACCCCTGGTATCCAAGCTGCGCGAGAACGCCAAGTACGTGATCGGCGTGGGCGTGAAGAACTCCACCTCCGACCTGCTGATCGCGAACTGCGACGAATTCATCTTCTACGACGATCTGGTGCGCGAGAGCCAGCGCCAGGCCGCACGCCGAGACAACCGAGACCAACCCCAGCAACGCCGCACGCCGGAAGAAGACCGCCGCCGCCGCGAGGAGATGGACCTGCGCCGCACCAAGGCCGTCGAGATGGCCGCAGAGACTTACGAAGCGCTCGTCACCGACCGCGACGAAGGTGGCCGCGTCTGGGCCTCCGTGCTCAAGGAAGCCATCAAGCGCCGCAACCCCGGCTTCAACGAAAACTACTATGGCTTTCGCACCTTCGGCAACCTGCTGGAAGATGCGCAGCAACGCGGCCTGCTGGATTTCGGGCGCGATGAAAAATCAGGCGCTTATGTGTCGCGTGGCACCGGCACGGCCGCACCGCGTATTGAGCCAACTGCCCCCGCCCCATCGGCCGCAGCACCTGCTGTGAGCAACTCGGAGAACAACAAGCCTGCCGCCTTCGCCCATACGGCTGACAAGGATGCCGCCGCCCACATTGCGGACAACGCCGATGTGGACGCTGTCTCGGCTACAGGCGCCAAGGCGGGTGAGGACGCTGACAACGCCTTGCAGCCCGCAGGCGATGAAGGCCAGGGGGCACGCCAGCGTGGACGCCAGCGCAACGGCGGCCGCCAGAGCGCCGCCAAGAACCCGGCTCGCAAGACCGCACGCGGCCGTGATGGTGCGCAGCCATCGGCCGACAAGCAAGGCGCTACACAGCCAGCCGTCGATGCGGCACCAGCAAACGCCCCGGGTGCTGCGGCACCGAAAGCCGCACCCAAAGTCGAACCACCGACCACGCCAGAAGCCGCACCAGCCACAGCACCCGCTCGGTCGCCTGCTTCGGCTCGCAACCGCAACACCGCACGCAAGGCCGCACCGGCCAAGGCGGCCTCCAACGAGGCGCCAGAGCAGGCTGCGCCCTCGTCCGATGACGCGCCTGCCGCACGCAAGAGCGCTTCACGCTCGCGCCGCCCTCGCAAGCCTGCGGCCAAGCAGGCCGCGGAATAAACCGGGCCGTGGCAACACGAGGTGTGAGCGATAGACGAGCCGTACAGGCCACATCGCCACACTGGCCACACTTCGGGGAGGACTTCATCACATGCACGCAGCCATCACGGCGCTGGCGCTGATCCCTGTCGGCGCGCTGGCTTTCATCTTCTGGCGACGCCAGCGGACGCTTCAACGCGAAGCCTTCATCCGCCACTTCGCGTTTCCAAAGGGTGTGTTCGCCAAGGTGATCGAGCACCACCCGCAACTCACCCAGAAAGACATGGAGCTGGTCAGCCGCGGGCTGCGCCAGTTCTTCCTGGCCTACCACCGTAGCGGCCATCGCTACGTGTCCATGCCCTCACAGATCGCCGATGATTTGTGGCATGAGTTCATTCTCTACACGCGCCACTACGAGGCTTTCTGCAAGCAGGCCTTTGGCCGCTTCCTGCATCACACCCCGGCTGTCGTGCTCAAGCAAAGCCGATTGGGCAACGAAGGCTTGCGTCGATGCTGGCGCTTCAGTTGCCAGGAAGAAAACATCAACCCGCGCAAGCCTTCACGCCTGCCGCTGCTGTTCGCGCTGGACAGCAAATACCAGGTCCCCAACGGTTTTGTGTACGTGGCCGACTGCAGCGGCGTGCGGCGCGAAGGACAAGCGCGGGATGAGGGATCAACCGTCTACTGCGGCGGCGACTTCAGCGACAACGACGTGGACGGCGGCACAGCAGGCCTGTCGGACAACGATGGCCCCGGCCCTGACTATGGCGGCTCGGACGGCCATTCTGGCAGCCACGGTGATGGCGGCAGCGACGGCGGTGGCAGCGGGGGCGACGGCAGTTCCTGTGGCGGCGGCTGCGGCGGTGGTTGTGGCGGAGATTGAGCCGCCACCAGCCCCGGCTTGAACCAGCGCAGGCCTTGCGCAAACGCCC
>NZ_SCTN01000239.1 GCF_004297345.1 Aquabacterium sp.
CCGATAAGGCTGGGGACGCTGACGCAACTCAGCGACAGCTGTCCCCAACCTCGATTTCCGTGGCCAGCAACTGGTGATCGCTGTTGTAGCCATTGCCTTGCACTTCCACGCAATCGCCTTCATGCAGGGTCTTGCCCTCGTGCACGTCGCTGGGGGTGTAGGCCACCGTCACGCCACGCACGACAAACGTTTGCGCGGTAACCTGGCTGATCTGCCCGTGCAATTCTGTGCCGCTTTCCTCTTGCGCCAGCGCGGTGCCGGTAGCCAACTCGGTGGCGATCAAGACGCCGGCTTGCAAGCGCCCCTCCGCGCGCACCCGCTCACCCAAGGTCAGAGGCGTCGAGATGGTCAGGCCATGTACGTTCACGACTTGCCCGTCCACCTTCATCAACCCCGAGGCATCCGGCTGTTGCGTGACCAGGCCTTCCACACTGGCCTCGTCCATGTCTTCCACCAAAGGCTGGTCCACCACGATGCGGGTGGCCACCCAGGCGCCTGAGACCGGGATCGGACGGAACCACACACGAATGCGGGCCGTAGCGCCGACACCAGTGGGCAGGGTGCCCAGCGCGGTTCTGTAGTCAATGATCTGGCGTACCGTGGCTTGACCCACATACACCTCACTCGACACAGCAGAGACATAGCCGACCATCTTGTAGGACGACGGTGCCGCGCTCAACACATCCACACGCGTCGCGGTGTACACACCTGCGGCATCCAGTAAACCGTAGACCTCGACCTGGTCACCCGATGTCGGCACCCGCGTCACGACAGTCTGCGCCGTGGCCTTCACCTGCTGCTGGTGTACCGTCAAAGAGGCCAGCGAACCGTCCAGATTGATCACCACATTGGCGGCTGGCCCCACCAGCACGCTGCCATAACGCACGGTGCTGGCTGTGGCCACAGGCGTGGCGCCCGAAGTCGATGCGGGCGTGACACCCGAGCCCTGCACCTCCACCATCATGCCCAATTTCAATTCTGCAGGGTCGCGGCTGGCGCTGCCATCCGTGTCGTCGTCACGCTGGATGCGCGCTGCATCCACGTCGTAACGCACGTTGTTGACGATGATCGAACCCAGGCCGGATACAGGCCCGTTGGTGTAGGACCCTGTCCCGCCCGTACCCACCCCACTGCCATTGGCCTGGGTATCGCCCGGCGCGCCGCCGCCACAACCCGCGAGCACCAGCACCAGGCTCAACAGACACAGGCATGTCCACTTCAGATGTCTCAGCATGATGCTACTTCCCGCTGGGCAAACGGCGCGGCACCACGCCGGCACTGCCCGTCTCTGGCTCGGTCTGCGCCGAATCCTGGTGATAGGTAAAAAGACCCAGTCGCACACGCCTGGTGGCGATCTCGGGCGATTGCGCGTCCTCGTCGATGCGCTGCTCAAGCAAAGGCACCGCTTCGGTGACCAAGGCCTTCCAATGCTTGCGCGCCAGGTTGCGCACTTCTTCGACCGAATCGGCTGACAGGCCTTGCGCAAAAACCGCCTGCTCGAAGTGCGCAGGCTCATCACCGATCACGTTCTCGACCGCCGCGTGCAGGTGGTCGCCCACGTTGTCGCCCAGGAACTCGACCATGCGCTGCAGATCCCCGCGTGGTGCAAAGGCGTCCTGAATCAGGCTGACCGTGTCGGTCTCGGCATCCCATCTGGCCAGATCAAGCCTGCACAGTTCATCGAGCATCGTCCTGGGATGCACGTCCTGCGTGATCGAACGGGCCAGGGCTTCAAAGCTGGGCGCATCACCCAGGCGAGGCAGCACCCTGGGCTTGCCTTTGACGCGCAGCTTGCGGTCAGAGATCCAGCGCGTGAACAACTGGGACACCAATGAGGCGCCTGCCGGGCTAGGCGCGCCAGGATCGGACTGCGTCAAACGCGTCACCTCGCGGCGATTGATGCCCGTGGCAGCGCTGATGCGGCTGACCAGGCGATGCGCAGGCAAACCCTGCGCCAACTGGGCCTCTTGCGCGGAACGCACAAAGGCCTGCTTCAGCGACTCTTCCACAACCGCATAGGTCAGACCTCTGGCCACGGCCAGATCTGCCAGCGGGGCCAGGACGGACTGGATGGCATCCGCCAACGCGTCGTGATCAGAGGGCTGCGGGGAACCTGCAGAAGAAGGCATTGAGGGAGCTGGAAAATGCCGCCCGATGAAATGGGCGATGCTCCCATTTTAATCGAGTGGCGCAATCTTCATCTGATTGACCTCCCGCAAGCCAGGTATTTCAGCACTGCGGGAGCGTGCTTTACACTGCGACACATGATTGCTCGCGCCAGCTCCCGTCTTCGCTGGATGGTCTGGATGACTGCCATGGTCGTCCTGCTGAGTGCGCTCGCCCCTGCAGTTTCACGCTGGTTGGCGGCAAACCAGCAGGCCGACCACACGGCAGCACCGCCTGCCGAGGTCTGCGTGAGTCGTGAGGGCCTGCCCTCCATCATCGTGGTCAAGCCACATCAGGAACAGCCCGCCCATCACGCCTGGCTGGATCACTGCCCGCTTTGCGTCATGCAAGCCGATCATGCAGGGCTGCCGCCCACACAAACGGCATCGCTGCCATTGAATGAACTTCAGCACGAAGTTCCGTACCTGTTCCTGAATGCGCCTCGGGCCATGCCCATCTGGGCGCCGGCACAGGCCAGAGCGCCGCCCGTTGCCCTGGCCTGATCCCACGCCTTTGTTCACAGTGCGCTGACGCGCCTGGAACACAACCCGCCATCACGCACCCCGCCCTGTCGAGCCGGATCACACCGATCCGCCGACAGCTCGGCCGTGCGCATCAGGATTTTCCGAACATGTTCACTCGTCAAATTTTGCTGGCCCTGAGTGCGGCCAGCTTGTCCCTGCCTGTCTTGGCTCACGTGTCCTACACCGGCCGTGATCTGGGCACCTACGATGGCCTCAGCACGGCTGGCGCCACCATCACCAACCAGGCCACCACCGGCAACTACGGCTGGGCCGATGCGGCTGACGCAGACTGGGGCGACAGCCACAAGGGCAAGTGGTTCAAGTTCACGCTCACGGGCGATGCCTTGGTCACGCTCACCGTCAGTGCCAACGCTGGCGCAACCAGCACGTCGATCGGCGGCTTGCTGCCCGGCTTCTCGGTCTACCAGGGCATCGCGCCCACCAGTGTGGATCCTGGCAACGCTGCCGTGAGCTACCTGTCTTACGACACGTCCACGGCATCCACAGCCTACAAGGCCAGCCTACCCTTCCCCGTCGAAGGCGTGTGGAACGCCGTGGGCGACTTTCAGATCGGCAATGACTTTGGCGCCATCAACACCTTGAGCTTCAAGGGCTACGCGGTCGATGGCGTGGGCGCCGTGCAAGGCGGCACCGGCGATGGCCTGCTGGACGGCATCACCAGCAAGACCTTTGCCCTGAGTGCGGGCACCTACTCGCTGATCGTGGGCGGCGCGGACTACGACGCCCAGCTCGCCAGCAACCCCAACCTGGCGGCCGCCTATGGCATGAGCGTGGGCATTCAAGTCAGCAGCGTGCCGGAACCCGCCACGCTGAGCCTGTACGCACTGGGCCTGGCTGGCCTGCTGATCGGCGCACGCCGTCGCAGCCAACGCTGATTCACCCACCATCAACACAAGAGGAACACATATGACAAGCATCTCTCCACGCACCTATCACGTGGCCCGTTGCGCCACCTTGTTGGGCGCATCCCTGCTGGCACTGGCTGGTAACGCGCAAGCCCAGGGCTCGCTGGACGGCAGCACCCTGACCATTGAATACGGCCTGGATGCGGGCACCGGCTGGCAAACCATCAAGTCGCAAACCTTCACCGTGGGCGCAGGCCGAGAAGTCAGCAACTGGTCGATCGACAGCAAAAACACCATCCAGTGGAACATCGATGTCAGCGGCACCGATGTGCTGTTTACCTATGTCGGCAGCGGTGACTTCATGAACTTCGGTTCGCCCGACAAGCTGGGCTTTCGCATCGTTGACAGCAGCAACAGCATTGCCGCCATCGAAGGCGCGACCGTGACCAACACCAGCTATGTGCCCAATGCGCAAGGCAATTTGCTGGAAGGCTTTGACCCGGCCACGGCCTTGACCTTCGATGCAGACCATTTGTACGTCAATCTGAACTCGTCCATGTACCACCACCATGCCATGCCGGGCATGGGTGACCCTGTACGCGACGCCATCGGCTTGCACCTGAGCTTGCAACAGACCGCTGCCGTGCCCGAGGCCTCAACCTGGACTCAGATGGGCCTGGGCTTGCTGGCCGTGAGTGCCATCGCTCGTCGCCGTCAGGCTCGTCGCGCTACACAAGCCGGGCAGCAGTGATGAGCATGCGGTACCAGACCATCGGATGGGCCTGCATGAGCCTGATGCTGGCGATGGATGCCTCGGCACAGGCCAGCGCCAACGCCGGCACCACGGCAGATCAGGATCAATTGCCCACTGTATCGATCAAGGCAGCTTCCAAGCAGCAACCTGCACAGAGCAAAGTCAAACTCAAAGGGCAAACCGATGAGCAAGACGATGTGGCGCAGTTGCTCAAGCAAGTCAGTGGCGTGCAGGTCAACCGACAGTCTGGTACCGCAGGCACGGTGCTCGTGCGAGGCCTGGGTGGCTCGCGCCTGCCCGTGCTCAAGGATGGCATCGCCCTGGAAGCGGCCTGCAACCATGGCATGGACCCGGCCACGTCCTACATCGACCCGGAGGCCGTTGATCAAGGCACCGTCATCAAAGGGCCGAGCACCGTGCGCTATGCCGGAGTGCTGGCCGGCGCACTGGTGTTCGAGCGCCAGGCACCGCCTTCTGACGCCCCCTCCGGGCTCAAGCTCAGCCAGACGCTTGCGGCATTTGGCAAGCAGCAGACACACGCCGAGGGCCTGCTCAACGCCGAAGCGGCCTGGGCCAAGGTCACCAACCGGCATCTGCAAAGCGACGATGAACGTGACGGGCACGGCCAACGCATCCCCTCTAGCTACCTGCGCGACAACCATGATCTGGAGCTGGGATGGCGACTCACAGAAGAGCAGACCTTGTCTGCCACGCTGACCCGCAGTGATGGCTGGGCCGTCTACCCGGCGTATCACATGGACGGCACGCGCTTTCTGTCTGACAGCCTGGGCTTGCAATGGCGGGCGCAACGCCTGTCACCATGGGTGAAACAAGCCGAAGCTCAGGTGCGCTGGCAAAGCGTGGATCACGCGATGGACAACTTCACGCTGCGTGGCGAGGAAGGCACGTATCAGCCCGACGAGAGCAACCGCTTGCGCGAAGTCATGCAGCAACGCAATCGTTCGAGAGCAGCCAGCCTGCATGTGGATCTGGATATGGCCGAGGAACAGGTCCTGCGCCTGGGCCTGGACAGCCGTTTGGACAGCTACGACGCCCAGAACCACCTCAGCAGCACGCAATGCTTTGACTTTGGCTCGGGGCCCACATGCTTGAGCAATGACCCAGGTCTCAAGCCCTATTACGACATCCACATTCAACAGACCGGCGTTTACGCCGAATGGCTGGCCACGATGGGCCCCACGTCCCTGAGCACGGGCTTACGAGTCGATTCGAGAGAGTCACGTGCAGGAGACATTCGCGACTTCAGCGCCAATGCCAACCCTGTCAAGGGCCAAGACACCCGCCGCCACATGACGCTTCACAGTGCGTTCGCCCGTGCCGAGCACAGGATCGACGCCCAATGGCAAGCCCATGCCGCCATCGGGCAAGCCGAACGAGGCCCCGACTACGTCGAGATCGGCAGTCTGCAGGGCTATGACCTGGCCGTCGAACAGCACAAGGAGCTCAATGCTGGCCTGCGCTACAGCACACGCCAACTCAGCGCCAGCGTCAATGGCTTCATCAACCTGATCGACAACTTCATGCTCGTCACCAGCGGCACGAGCGCGAAAAGCGTAGATGCCGTTCGCAGAGGGCTGGAAAGCGAGTTGAACTGGGCTGCCAGCCCGGCCCTCACATTGGGTGGCAACCTGAGCCTGGTCTGGGCAGCCAACAAGACCGATCATGTGGCACTGGCACAGACCCCGCCCACACAAGGCCGCCTGTACGCGGCCTGGAAGCAGGATGCCTATGGCTTGAAGCTCATCACACGCATGGCCGATGGCCAGCAGCGAATCGACCGCAACCACGGCAGCACCAATGGCCTGGATGTGGCGGCCACGCCTGGCTTCAGCGTGTGGGACATCCAGAGCGATTACAAGTTCAGCAAACAGGTGCAGTTGGCAGCAGGTATCGACAATGTGTTCGATCGCTATTACGTCGAGCACCTGAACCACAGCAGTTCGGTGTCATGGGCCAATCTGGGTAGCACCTTGCCTTCGCAAGTGCCCGAAGCGGGTCAACGTTGGTGGGTCAAGCTGGGCGTCAGCCTGCCTTGATGCCGGCACAGCGCGTCAGGACTGGTGCCAGTCCTTGTGATGGACCAGGCGGGTATGGGCGTCAGTGACCACCACCTTGTCCCGCCCGGATCGCTTGGCGGCGTACAGGCCTTCATCAGCGCGAGCGATGGCGCCTGACCAATCCTCATCCTGATGCAGGCTTTGGGCCACGCCGATGCTGATGGTCACGCTCAGACTGGTGTCTTCACCGCAGTGCACCTCCATGCTGGCGATGAGATGCCGCAAGCGCTCTGCCACTTGCCGGGCATCGTCCACATCAGCCGTGGCCAGGACGATCAGGAACTCCTCGCCACCGATGCGGCCCACACGGTCGCCATCACGCAGGTTCTGGCACAAGGCGTGCGCGACCTTGCGCAACACCTCATCGCCTACGCCGTGGCCATAGCGATCGTTGATGCTCTTGAAGTGATCGACATCGCACATCATCAGGCACAAGGTCTGGCTGGCTTGCCTTCGATCCCTGTGCAAGGCTTCGAGATGCGCCAGTATGGCGCGCCGATTCAACAAGCCGGTGAGCGCATCACGCTCGGCCATGTCGGCCAGCTTGACCTCCAGCGCCTTGCGCTCCGTGATGTCGAGAATGGTGCCCACGATGCCGGTCACCTCGCCATCCACACCATAGAGCGCCGCCTTGTGAAACACCACGTGGCGGCGCTCGCCATCGCAGCGCTTGATCTGCGCCTCGTAGCGTTGCTCGCCGCCCGACTGCATCAAGGCCGCGTCGGCATCGAAGTGCGATTTGGCGTACTCCTCTGGCGAGATATCGAACACGGTCAAGCCGATGATCTCGCGCCGAGGCCGGCCTACCAGCCGGGCAAATGCGCGATTGCACCCTTGGTAAACACCCGTTCTGTCCTTGAAGAAGACGGGCGTCGGAAGGGCATCCAGCACAGACTGGACGAGGTCAGGTAGCAAGTGAGAAAACAGCACTTCACCAGTCCTGATAAGGTCAAAAAGGATTTGACATTATCGATGTAACACTTGAAATGTCACGTGCAGTATTCACGCTTTGCCGGCGCGAAACCATCTCAGGATCTGCAATGAAACCAGAGTACCGAACAAGGCGCCACAGATGGCAATACCGCCAGGCTCGCCGGGCCATGCCATCTTGAACAAGGCACTCAAATCAGGCACGAAGAAGACCACGGCCAACAGGCCCAGCGTCAATGACAACATGCGCCACAAGGCGGGATTGGGACGCACCAGCCCCGACATCACGTGGCCTTGCAGTGAGCGGTTGTTGACGATGAGCAAGATGTTCACGGCAATGAGTGACAAGAAGCCGCCGGCCCGCGCCTGCGACTCGCCCAGGCCCTGCTGCAACAACCAGGCGTAGGCCAGGCCAACGGACCCCAAGGCCAGCAAGCCCTGCATCAGGCTGTCAAACATCATCGAGCGTGTCAGCAAAGGTCGCCCGGTTTCACGCGGGGGGCGCTGCATGACGCCGTGCTCATCGGGCTCTGCCTCGAAAACAATCGAGCAGACTGGATCGATGATCAGCTCCAGAAAAGCGATGTGCACGGGCATGAACAGCAAGGGCCAGCCCATCAGCAATGGCAGCAAGGTCAGGCCTGCGATTGGCACATGCACGGCCAGCACGAAGGCCATGGCCTTGCGCAGGTTGTCATCGATACGCCGCCCCAGTTGCACGGCCTTGACGATGGCACCGAAGTCATCGTCAAGCAACACCATGGCAGAGGCCTCACGTGCCACGTCGGTACCGCGCGCCCCCATGGCCACACCGATATCGGCAGCCTTGAGCGACGGCGCATCATTGACGCCATCACCCGTCATGGCCACCACGTGCCCGCCTGATTGCAAGGCCTGCACGATGCGCAACTTCTGCTCCGG
>NZ_SCTN01000240.1 GCF_004297345.1 Aquabacterium sp.
CGAGATGCGCAAGCCCGCGAAGAAGTAGGGCAGGGCGGACGGGATCTGCAAGCGCAGCAAGGTCTGCAGCCTCGTGGCGCGGTTGAGCTTGAAGTAGGCCGCCAGCCCCGGGTTGACGCTGCGCAGCCCGGTGGTGGTATTGGAGATGATGGGAAACAGCGCAACCAGCGTGGCGCAAACCACGAGCGATGCTGTTGGATCTTTCACCCAGATGATGATCAGCGGTGCGATGGCCACAATCGGCGTGACCTGCAGCAGCACCGCATAGGGCAACAGCGTGGCTTCGATCCATCGGCTTTGCACCATGGCAAAAGCGACCAGCACACCCAACATGGTGGCGGACACAAAGGCCAGAACCGTGATCTTGATGGTGACGAGCAAGGCGCCACTCAGCAAGGCCCAGTCCTTCACAAGCGTCTGGGCGATCAGCCAGGGCGACGGCACCAGGTAGGCAGGGACATCCTCGATGACGACCCAGGCCTGCCAGATGCCCAGCAAGATACCGGTCATCAATAACGGGAGCGCGGCCCGCTTCAGTTGCCTGAAGACGGCGCTCAAGATGCCTGCTCCACAGCGTTGTTCGACGCCAGGCTCAAGCTGTGCTGCAGATGCCTGACCTGCTCATTGAAAACCGCGCTCGTGCGGTAGTCGTCATCACGCGGCCAGGGCTGTTCAATGCGCAGATCCTCAACAATGCGGCCCGGGCGGGCGCCCATCACGATCACGCGCGATGACAGGAACACCGCTTCTGTGATGCTGTGCGTGACGAACACGACCGTCAGGCCGCGTTGGCGCCACAGTTGCAAGAGTTCATCGTCCAGCTTGTTGCGCGTGATTTCGTCCAGTGCGCCGAAAGGCTCGTCCATCAGCAGCAGGCTGGGCTGTGTGACCAGCCCTCTTGCAATCGACACGCGCATCTGCATGCCGCCGGACAGTTCCCGAGGGCGTTGCGCAGCGCAGGTGCTCAGGCCCACTTGTGTCAGTGCCTCATCCACACGTGCATCGGCCTCGCTGCGTGCAACGCCAGCCAGATCCAGCGGCAGGCGCACATTGCGGCGCACGTCAGCCCACGGCATCAGCGTGGCTTCCTGGAACACGAAGGACAGCGATGGCCCGGCCAGTTGGATCCGCCCGCTGGTCGGCTGCAACAACCCTGCGATCATCTTGAGCAGCGTGCTCTTGCCGCATCCGGACGGGCCCAGCAGCGTGACGAATTCGCCCGGTGCCACGCTCAGCGTGACGGGGGCCAGCGCCCGCGTGCCATTTGGGTAGATTTGCTCGACGTTCTGGATGTCGATCACGGGGCGTGCCTCGGAGGGTGTTGACACCATCAAGGCATGACCTTCAGGTCCTTGACGAACTGTGTGGTGTAGGTCTTCTTGACGTCCACTTTGGTGGCATCCAGCAGCTTGTGCTGCACCAGCAGATCGTAGGTCTGCTTCATGCGTTCATCTGTGATGATGCCAATGCCGTACTTGGCCGCGTCACCCCCCAGCACGGCGCCTTGCTGCTTGATGCTGCTGATGCCATAGGCCAGCAGGTCATCCGTCATATTGGGGTTGTCTTTCTTGATCAGCGTGTTGCCAGGCGTGGGGTCCCCCGTCAGGTAGCTCTTCCAGCCTTCCATGGAGGCCTTGATGAAAGCGGCGACCTGCTTGGGGCGCTTCTGAAGCGTGGGCACCGAGCAGACCACGGTCATGGCGTACGGAGGCCAGCCCTGGTCAGACAGCATGAACACGCTTGGCTTGATCTTGCTTTCGTGCTCGATGGAGAAGGGCTCGGACGCCAGGTAGCCTTGCTGCGCGATGTTCTGGTCGGCCAGGAAGGGCTGGATGCTGAAGTTGTAGGGCTTCATCTGCGCATCAGTGAAGCCGAATTTCGTCTTGAGCCAGGGCCAGTAGGTGACCTGACCGGCGCTGCCCACCAGCAAGGTCTTGTTCTTGAGTTGGGCGAACTGTTTGACATCCGGGTGGGCGATCATGACCACCGGGTCTTTCTGGAAGGCGGCGGCCACCGTCACAGCCTGGATGCCTTTCTCCCAGGCCTGAATGGTCTGCACGTCAAAGCCCATGATGCAATCGGCCTGACCGGCCATCATCAACTGCATCATGTTGACCTGCGGGCCGCCCATCTTGAGCGTGACATCCAGCCCGGCCTTGGCATAAAGGCCGGTTGCCTGAGCCTGATAGAAGCCGCCATGCTCGGCTTCGGCATACCAGTTGGTGATGTAGGTGAACTTCTCGCCAGCGTGTGCCAGTTGTGGCGCTTGCAGTGCAGCGGATGCGGTCAGCAACAGGGCTGTGCCGCGTGCGGCGGCGCCAAAGTGGCGGCTCAAGAAGGCAGGGATGCGCGTCATGCTGGCGACTCCATTCGGAAACAGGCTACGTTTTACCTGAGTTGTACCCGAGGCCGCCCGCCCTTGCATGGCCATGGCCTGGTTTGTGAGGTTGCCAGACGACAAAGTTAGAATGCGCGGCTTCGTTCCACCCACCACACACTACTTAGGGGCGCCTGTGTCCGATCGTCTATTCGTTGCCATGCAGTATGTCTTGCCCAAGAAGGCATTGACCCAGGCGGCCGGCGCATTGGCTTCGCTGCGCGGCGGTGGTGCGACCACGCGCTTCATTGCCTGGTTCGTCAAGCGCTATGGCGTGAACATGAGCGAGGCAGCGAATCCTGACATTGCCAGCTACCCCACGTTCAACGAGTTCTTCTCTCGTCCCCTGAAGCCCGGTGCCCGCCCGCTGGCCAAGGCAGACCTGATCAGCCCGGTGGATGGCGCCATCAGCCAGATCGGCCCGATCAAGAAGGATCAGGTCTTCCAGGCCAAGGGCCATGCCTACTCGACGACGACGCTGGTGGGCGGTGATGCCCAGCTCGCAGCCTGTTTCGAGGACGGCCACTTTGCGACCTTGTACCTGAGCCCCAAGGACTACCACCGCATCCACATGCCTTGTGACGGCAAGCTCAAGCGCATGATCTATGTGCCGGGCGACCTGTTCTCGGTGAACCCGGCCACAGCGCGCGGCGTGCCTGGCCTGTTTGCGCGCAACGAGCGTGTGGTGTGCGTGTTCGAGACGGCCAACGGGCCCTTCGTGCTGACGCTGGTTGGCGCAACCATCGTCGGCAGCATGGCCACCGTGTGGCATGGCGTGATCAACCCGCCACGCAGCGCCAATGTGCGTGAATGGCGTTATGACGACCAGAACATCGTCTTCAAGCAAGGCGATGAAATGGGGCGCTTCCTGCTGGGCTCGACCGTGGTCATGCTATTCCCCAAAGGGCCGCTGCAGTTCAACAAAGCCTGGGAGCCTGCTCGTGCCATTCGCATGGGCGAGGCGATGGCGCAGCTGTGATCTGATCAGGCCGGTGATGCCAAGGCGCCGGCCTGCGCCAGTGCGGCTTGCAGGTCCAGGCTTCTGCCGCAATGAAAGTGGCGCTGCTCGCCTGTGACGGGATCCAGGAAAGACAGCGACTGGGCCAGCAACTGCAGTGGTCTGGAAAAGTCCGGCGCCACCTCCGGCGGCAGAGCGGGCAGCAGTTCCGGGTAGATCTGGTCATGGAGCAAGGGCATGCCCAACGCTGCCATGTGGGCACGCAGTTGATGCTTCTGGCCCGTGACGGGGCTCAGCCTGAACTTGCCCCACGAGCCGGCGGTCTCAATCAGGTCGACGTGTGTTTCGGCGTTGAGGGGGCCATCTACCTCGTGCATGGCCATGAAGCGTTCGCTTTCCTCCAGGCGGGAGCGGTGCACCACGGGCAAGGCCAGGGCGGTGTTCACGGGCGCAATCGCTTCATACGTCTTGTTGACGAGCTTGTCTCTGAACAGGCCCTGGTAGGCATCGCGCGTGTGGGGCTGGATCGTGAAGGCCACGAGTCCCGCTGTTTCGCGATCGATTCGGTGCATGGGCACCAAGGTGTCGATGCCCAACTTGCGCTTGAGCCTTACCAGCAGCGTTTCCTGCAGATAGCGTCCTTTGGGTGTCACCGGCAAGAAGTGCGGCTTGTAGGCCACCACGAGGTAGTCATCCTGGAACACCACCTCTTCATCAAAAGGCACCTTGTGCTCGAAGGGGAGCGATCGCCAGTAGTACAGCTTCGTGTGCGCACGATAGGGCGAGTCCGCCGGCACCGAGCGCCCATCGGCATCCACCACTTCGCCCTTGCCCATGCGTGAGGCCCAGTCTCCACGCGATACGGCAGGGATGCGGTGGGCCAGGTAGTCCAGCATCGTCGGCCAATCGCCGTGCGGCAGGGCCACACAACTGGCACTCACGCCGTTGATGGTAGGTAACTCGGGCTTGCTCATTGCCGCCGCTGCTCAGAGGGGCTTGTTCTGAGCCGCTGCAGGCGAGTCGTCCACAGTGCCTTCACCTGCGGCTTGAGCGGCCTTGATGCGCTGGGTCTTTGGCGTGACGGAGTCCAGTCGGTGCGCACGCTCCTTGCGCCAGAGCTCGTCCGGGCTGTTGTCGTAGACATCGTCTGCAGTGGTGGCGGTTTCCTGCAGATGGGTGTCGATCGCGATGCGGTTGTCGAACACGAAGCACTCGCCTTGCCAGTCCTTGTCCGCATCCGGCAGGCTCTGAAAGAAGTTGAGGATGCCGCCATCGAGCTGATAGATGTCCAGTCCGAACTGCTGCATCCAGGCACTGGTCTTTTCGCAGCGTATGCCGCCTGTGCAGTACATGGCGACCTTCTTGCCTTCTTCCTTCCATTGTTCGGCGTGCGATGACACATAGTCCGGGAAGTCCCGGAAGTTGTCGACATGCGGATCAATGGCGTTCTTGAAGCGGCCCAGTCGGTACTCGAAGCTGTTGCGGTTGTCGATCACGACC
>NZ_SCTN01000241.1 GCF_004297345.1 Aquabacterium sp.
GGCGAATGGCGTCCCGGTGAGGCCATTCGCCTGACTGCAGGCTGCGCAGGATCAGGGATTTGATCTGCTGATAGAGCGGGCTGAAGGAAGGCCCTTGCGCCGCGCCACCCGCCACACCACCACCGCCCCCGCCAGATGCACCCGTGCCAACGGCGGACGCCACGGCATCAGAAGCAGCAGTTGATGGCGAGGAAGGCACCACAGCGTTGGTCTAGGTTGGAGTCGATCAGGGGTGAGATCGGGGCTGGCGACCCCTCTCGAATGGAGAGGCCGACCGACCCGCGCCGGATAAAACCCGGGCCGGGCGTGATTGCACCACAAGTGCCCGGCAAAGTCCAGAAGTAGGATGAAAGATGTCTTATATAAGACATAAGATATTGACGTTGTGGGGTGATCGTCCTAGACTCCCGCGCGCCGCTACAATTTAGGGTTGTCTCTAACCCTTCCCCTCTCACTTCCTTTTCGGAGTTGCACATGAGCAAAGCACCCGTTCGCGTCGCCGTCACCGGCGCCGCTGGCCAAATTGGTTACGCCCTGTTGTTCCGCATCGCCTCTGGCGAAATGCTGGGCAAGGACCAACCCGTCATCCTGCAACTGCTGGAAATCCCCGACGAGAAGGCCCAGAACGCGCTGAAGGGCGTGATCATGGAGCTCGAAGACTGCGCCTTCCCTCTGCTGGCCGGTATCGAAGCCCACTCCGACCCGATGACCGCCTTCAAGGACACCGACTACGCTCTGCTGGTTGGCGCACGTCCTCGCGGCCCAGGCATGGAACGCGCTGACCTGCTGGCTGCCAACGCCCAGATCTTCACGGCTCAAGGCAAGGCCCTGAACGCTGTTGCTTCGCGCAACGTGAAGGTGCTGGTTGTCGGCAACCCCGCCAACACCAACGCTTACATCGCCATGAAGTCGGCACCTGATCTGCCCGCCAAGAACTTCACCGCCATGCTGCGTCTGGACCACAACCGCGCCGCTTCGCAACTGGCCGCCAAGACTGGCACCAAGGTTGGCGACATCCGCAAGCTGACCGTCTGGGGCAACCACTCGCCCACGATGTACGCTGACTACCGCTTCGCCACCACGAACGGCAAGTCGATCAAGGACATGATCAACGATCAAGTCTGGAACGCCGACACCTTCCTGCCCACCGTGGGCAAGCGTGGCGCCGCCATCATCGCCGCTCGCGGCCTGTCGTCGGCTGCTTCGGCCGCCAACGCCGCCATCGACCACATCCGTGACTGGGCCCTGGGCTCCAACGGCGAATGGGTCACCATGGGCGTGCCTTCGAACGGCGAATACGGCATCCCAGCCGGCATCGTGTTCGGCTTCCCCGTGACCACCGAAAACGGCGAATACAAGATCGTCACCGGCCTGGAAATCGATGCTTTCTCGCAAGAATGCATCAACAAGACCCTGGCTGAGTTGCAAGGCGAGCAAGACGGCGTCAAGCACCTGCTGTGATGTTTCGCTGATTGCGTGATGCCTTCGGGCGACACGCGGTTGACATGCGCTTGCGAGAACGCAAGAAAACCGGTTTCCGTCGCAAGGCGGAAGCCGGTTTTTTATTGGGCAATCGCCCACCAACATGCAATTTGCGCGAGACTTTCCGCATGCCATGCATGTGATGTGATTCATCGAGCCAACCCATGTCCACCCTGACCGCCATCCACCCTCGCCAGGCCCTGTTCGGCGCCGAACACCGCCCACACACCCTGCCCGTTTGCGATCACTACGCAGGCATCGAAACGCGCATGCGCAAGAGCCTGACACTGCAAGCCGAGATGGCGGAAGAGCCTGGTCGCGCCGTGTTCGACGTGACGCTGGATCTGGAAGATGGCGCACCGGTTGGCGGCGAGCACGAACAGGCCGAACTGGTTGCCGAACTGCTCAACAGCCCCGATAACGCCCGGGGGCGTGCGGGCGCACGGGTGCATGCGCCCAGCCATCGCCGTTTTGAAGATGACATCGACACGCTGATCAAGAAAGCGGGCGACAAGCTGGCCTATCTGATGGTGCCCAAAGTGGCCAACGCCACAGAAGCCCAGCGAGCCGTTGAAGCCATCAAGGCAGCACGCGTCAAGCACGGCGTGTTTCACGCGGTGCCTGTGCACATCCTCATCGAAACGCACAAAGCACTGCAAGAGGTAGCCGAGATAGCCAGCCTGCCCGGCGTGGAATCCCTGTCCTTCGGCTTGATGGACTTTGTGTCAGACCACCGGGGCGCCATTCCAGCCAAAGCCATGTCGGCAACAGGCCAGTTCGAGCACCCCTTGATCGTGCGCGCCAAGCTGAAGATTGCCGCAGCCTGCCATGCCTCTGCTATCACGCCCTCGCACTGCGTGGTGACCGAGTTCAATGACAAGCATGCACTGAGCCTTGCAGCAAGCAAGGCATCGCGCGAGCTGGGCTATACGCGCATGTGGAGCATCCACCCGGACCAGATCGCCGTGATCGTGGAAGCCTTTGCACCAGTGGCAGCCGAAGTGGACGATGCCATAGAGATTCTGCAAGATGCACAAGCGGCACACTGGGCACCCATCTCTCATCAAGGCACATTGCATGACCGGGCCAGCTACCGCCACTATTGGTACGTGCTGGAGCGGGCCTGGCTGACAGGCCAACCTCTGCCCACCGAAATCGAAAACGCGTTCTTCGGGGACTGAGCCCACGCAGATCAAGGCAGCTTGAAGACAGACACCACGTGGGCCAGGCGCGAGGCCTGATCCTTCAAGCTCTCTGCCGCAGCGGCAGACTGCTCCACCAACGCGGCGTTCTGCTGGGTCATGCTGTCGAGATGGCTGACGGCCGTGTTGACCTGGCTGATGCCTTCGGACTGCTCGGTCGATGCCGATGTGATCTCGCCAATGATGTCCGCCACCCGGCGAACCGACTCGACGATGGTGGTCATCGACGCACCGGCATCGCTCACCAGGCTGGCACCGGCATCCACACGTTCGGTGGAGGCATTGATCAGCACCTTGATTTCCTTGGCAGCACCAGCGGCACGTTGCGCCAGCGCCCGCACTTCGCCTGCCACCACGGCAAAACCGCGCCCCTGCTCACCCGCGCGAGCAGCCTCCACAGCCGCATTCAGGGCCAGGATGTTGGTCTGGAAAGCAATGCCATCGATCACGCTGATGATGTCGGCAATACGGCGTGAACTCTGGGTAATGTCGTCCATGGTGGCCACCACCTGAGACACCACCTCGCCCCCACGCGTGGCGGCCTCCGCGGCACCGGACGCCAGTTGATTGGCCGTGCGGGCCGCGTCAGCGGTATGGCGGATCGTGCCCGAGATCTCTTCCATGGTCGAAGCCGTCTGCTGCAGGCTGGATGCCGCGTTTTCGGTGCGGCTCGACAAGTCCTGGCTGCCCACAGCCACCTCGTCGCTGGCCACCTTGATCGAGTCAGTGGAATGCCTCACGTCGCCCACGATCCCACGCAAGGAGACCTGCATCTCTTCCAGGCTGTGGCACAACTCGCTCAACTCGTCTTTGCCGTCCATGTCAACGCGATGAGACAGATCGCCCTGCGCAATGATATGGGTGGCCGCCACAACCTTGCGCAAGGGCACGGTCACCGAACGCGCCATCAGCCAAGCCATCCACCCGCCCAATGCCAGCGACACCAAGGCCAACACCACCATGGACAGCTTGGCCCGGCTGACGTGGGCATGCGTGGCCGCATTGTCATCATCAGCAATCTTGCGTTGCACGCGCTGGTAATCGTTGATGGCCGTGATGTACTTCGTGGCCGCAGGCAGAAGTTGACTGTTGAGCGCCTCTTTGGCACCTGGATCCTCCATTTCCAGGAAGGAGAAGATGGAGTCCCGGGCCGTGATGTAAACCTTGCGCCTGGCCGCGATATCGTCAAACATCGCTTTCTCTTCGGGCGATGTGGCGCTGGCTTCCAGCTCTTTCTGGATGGCGCTGATCTGGGTGGAGGTTTCTTTGATCAGGGGCGAGAAATGATTCTTGACGTCCTTGATTCCGCCGGATTCAGCGATGGCCAGCGTGCGATTGACGTTGAGAAGCGTCAGGCTTTCCCACTTCAACGCAGAGGTCGCCCTGGCCTGCACCTGAACGTTGGCATCGATATCCGAAATGGTGGCCGACAGGCGCAACCACCCCACGAGCGCGATCACGGCCGTCAGCAACAACACAAGCCCAAATCCAAGCCAAAGGCGTTGCCCCAGCTTGAGTTGATGGAGATTCAACATCTCAGCACCTCATCTTGGCGCCCTCATGCAGCCGGGGGGCGCGCACGGCGTATTCAACCTTGCTTCGTGCATATCGACCGAACGGCACAAAACCTGAGCGAATAAGCACCAAGTAAGCACCGCGTGTGCACCATTGAAGGGCCAATCAGGCCCCATCGCCAACCTCAATTCACCTTTGAGAACAGGGGAATTGAATCAGACAGGCAGGCCGTGATGCAGCCTGGCCTTCAAGCATTGCGCATCACCCGGTTGAACGCTGCGGCAGGTGCTGGAACGCTGCTCGTAGATCCCGCACGCCACGCTTTGCCCGACCTGCCCCTGCAGCATCACACACCGAACGGGCTTGGTCTGGGTGCCGCGCATGCAGCGATGCAGGGTGCCGACGGGCTCGGTCAAGTCCACAGGCACCGTGCCACCGGGCGCATCGTCCGCCTCAGCCCAGTAAAAGGACACGCGAAAAACGGCACAGCACGCGCCACATTGCTGACAGTCGAATTCCATGCTCAGCCCCTTTTCATGCCTCACCCCATTGCCTTGCGTCGCCGCATTCGGCATGAATGGCCAGCGAGCGCGGGCGCACATCCTAATACCGACTGCGCAACCGAGGATCAGTTAGGCTTGGGCACATGGTCGATACGCTTTTCTGGCACAACTCCGAGGTAAGTGGCGTGATGCCCTGCCCCACTTCGCGGGGCTGCGTGCAGCTCGTGCTTTCTGCTGGCGCCGTTGAAAGGCAGCAGGATGACGCATCTGGACGATCGACCGAATCCGGCTTCTTGGCACCCCTGGTCCTGATGTTCGAACAGGCACAACTGACTGGCCCGATTGGCGACTGCCTGGGCAGCATGGCGCACGGCGAATTGCGTTTGCGCAGTGAGGATGCCCGTGCGCAAAGCTGTGTCACCCTGCCCTGGCATTGCGACCAGGCCCTGATCCTGCAGCTTCAGTTCAGGAACGGCAGCACGCTGCAGATCGAGGCCGCTTCGGCACGCTGCGTACCGACCGACGACGCACGCTTCAGGGTGTCTTACGCCTGTTGATCAGGGCGTCCTCAGGTGATGTCCTTGAGCTTGCGCCACAAGGTGGTGCGACTGATGCCCAGCTTCTCGCTGGCCAAGGCGCGATCCCCATCGCAGTCGGCCAGCACCTTCATGATCTCTACGCGCTCGGCTTGAGCCTGCATTTGCTTGCGTTGCGCAGACAAGGTGGCGGGCGACGCACCCATGCCCTCCAGCCGCAAGCTGTTCGGCGGCACGGGCGACATCGACGGCAAGGCACGCACGCCACGCTCAGCCAACTCGGGCGCCACAGACGCGACCAACTCACGCCACTGCGCAGGGCTCATGGCTTGCCAGGCTACTTGAGCGCCCCCATACGCCATCACACGCTCGATCAGGTTCTCCAGTTCACGCACATTGCCCGGCCAGTCATAACCCTGCGCCAGGTCGATCAACGCGTCCAGCAAGCCGCTCGTCGTGCGCTGATCCATACCCAGACGCTGGCAGATCTTGCCTTGCAGGGCCTGCGCAATGGGCACGATGTCCTGCAGGCGTGCGCGCAAAGGCGGCACATCCAGCCTGAGGATGTTGAGACGGAAATACAGATCCAGCCTGAACTGACCTTTGTCCACCTGATCACGCAAGGCACGATGCGTGGCGGCAATCACGCGCACATTGACAGGCGTAGGCTCCGTGGCCCCCACGCGCAGCACTTCTCTCGCCTGCAGGACACGCAGCAAACGTGTCTGCAGCGAAAC
>NZ_SCTN01000242.1 GCF_004297345.1 Aquabacterium sp.
GTCGCTGGGAGCGTGCTTCTGCGCGAGCGGGTCGGCACGCTTGTGCTGCTTTGACATGTAAGGCTCCTGAAGGCCGCCGAGACTTGGCGCTGTCGCATTATCGAGGCCAAAACGAGGCGTCGTGTGGCGTATAGAGGCTCCCTGCACGAAGTAGGTTCTAGACGTCCAGCCGGCATTGTGCGCCCAGCCAGTGCGGCCGAGAACCGTTTTCGACCATCAGCAGGCGGTTGCCCCGCGCCAGAGGCTCCGGCTGAGGCGAGACCCTGGAGGACAGCTTTGCGGCGACAAGTCTGAGCGTCTGGTCGGCTCGAATCTCTCGGCCAGGAACAGACCTTGTGGCCCAACCAAAGCGGACACTCTCGTTATCCCCGATAACGGAATGGCTGCCCCTGCCCGTGATAGAGTGCTGGCCGCGGGGGTACGGGCAGTCCTCCCCGCAAACACAAGACGCCCAGCGTCCAAGCACTGCTCCTGACCATGGGTTTGATCCCAGGTAGGAGTTCGTCTTGATCAGGTATACAAGCCTCGCGTCTGGCCATGTCGCGCATGGCAATTTCGCCCTCGCGCTGAGCATTGCCTCCCTAGTTGCTTATTCCTCTTTGTCGCTGCTTGTGCCAGTGATGCCAGGAGGTGCCCAATGAGCGCACCAGCCTACTCGCTTTGGCAAATCGTGGCCTACATGCTTCGTCTCGGCACCATCGGGTTTGGTGGACCGGTTGCGCTTGCTGGCTACATGTACCGAGATCTGGTCGAGCAACGCCGCTGGATCACCGAAGAGGACTACAAAGAGGGCATTGCGCTTGCCCAGTTGATGCCGGGCCCCATGGCGGCCCAATTGGCCATCTACCTGGGTTACGTTCACTATCGCATCCTGGGTGCCACCCTGGTGGGTTTGTCGTTCGTCCTGCCCTCGTTCCTGATGGTGATCGCGCTGGGTTGGGCTTACACCAGTTACGGCGGGCTGACCTGGATGCAGGCCACGTTCTACGGCGTGGGCGCTGCCGTCATCGGCATCATTGCGATGAGCGCACAAAAGCTGACTTCCAAGAGCCTGGGCAAGGACAAACTGCTGTGGGCTATCTGGGCGATCACTGCTGCAGCCACCATCGTGACCGAATCAGAGATGGCTTCGCTGTTCATTGCTGCCGGTGTGGCTGTCTGGTTGTGGCGCACCAAGTGGGGCCCATCTGCCCGGCTTTCAGTGAACGCCGGAGTGGGGCTTGTGCCCGCTGTTCCTGCCGCGAGTGCATTGCTCGCGGCTGATCCCAACGTCCTGATGCAAATCGGGGTGTTCTTCGCCAAAGCTGGCACCTTCGTGTTCGGCTCCGGCCTGGCCATCGTGCCTTTTCTGTACGGAGGCGTGGTGCACGAATTCCACTGGCTGAACGAAAAACAATTCGTGGATGCGGTGGCCGTGGCCATGATCACACCGGGCCCGGTCGTGATCACCGTGGGCTTCATTGGCTATCTGGTGGCTGGTCTGCCTGGCGCCTGCGTGGCGGCATTGGCCACCTTTCTGCCTTGCTACCTGCTCACCATCGGCCCCGCACCGTACTTCAAGAAACACGGCAAGCGACCTGGCTTGCTTGCGTTCATCGATGGGGTGACGGCCGCTGCCGTGGGTGCCATCACCGGCTCGGTTGTGGTGCTGGCCAAACGCTCACTGGTGGACTTGCCCACCATCCTCATGGCATTGACCGTGGTGGCTGTTCTGTGGCAATTCAAGAAGGTGCAAGAGCCTTGGATCATCCTGGCCGCGGCACTGCTGGGCATGGCTTTGTTTCCCTTGCGCCACTGATTCTGTTCACACCAAGGAGAGTGATCATGAAATGGGTTACCCGAGAACGCCCCAAGATCGACCGAATCGCATGTCCCTGGCTGATTCAGCGCTTCATTGATCCGCAGGCCGAATTTTTGTATGTACCAGCCCACCAGGTGCTGACCGTAGCAGAACGAGAAGGCGCCACGCCTTACGACATCCCCGCAGTGGAGATGTCGCATGTAGGCGAGTTGTGCAGCTTTGATGCTTTCCTTCGCAAATACGAGTTGAGCGATCCTGCCTTGCAGCAGTTGGCCACTATCGTCCGGGGCGCAGACACCGACCGACTCGATCTCTCGCCGCAGTCAGCGGGGCTGTATGCCTTGTCGCTGGGCTTATCCAGGCGATTCGCAGATGACCATGAAATGCTGCGTCACGGCATGGTTATGTATGACGCCCTGTACGCTTGGTGCCAGTCATGCCAAGGAGAAACACACTCCTGGCCACCCCAGATGGCTTGATCTCAGTGCCGGTGCGTGTGATGCGCATCTGGCACATGCGCATGCGTGTGGCGCGTGGGTTCGTGTCGATGGGCATGGCTGTGCGGCCCTACCGGCATGGGATCGTGCCGATGAGTGTGATGCCCGTCATCATGAGCATGAGCATGCTCGTGGGTCAGTTCCTCATGAACGTGCTCGTGTCCGTGAGACTCGACCAGGTGCAGCATCACGCCCAGTAGCATCAGGGTGCCACCCAGCGCCACACCCCAGCTCATTGAGCGATCACCCAAGGCGACTGCCACCACGGCACCGATGAAGGGGGCAAATGCAAAGACAGAACCTGTCCGTGCGGCACCGAATGCACGCTGCGCCAGCAGGTAAAGCCGCAGGCTCAAGCCGTAGCCTGCGCCGCCAATCATCAGCAAGCCAGCGACGGTCGACCAGCTCGGCAGCGTCTCTCCCATGATGTTTGCAATCAAGACGGTCAAGGCTACGCCAAACGCTGACTTGACCAGCACGACCTGGCCTGGGTCACGCTCGGCCACGCTGCGAGATAGCGTGTTGTCGATGCCCCATGACAGGGTTGCGCCAAGCACTGCCAGGGCACCTAGCAATTCATTGGTGCCGCTGCTCCCTCTATCAAGAATCAGCACGATGCCACCCATGAACAGGAGTGCCATGGCGCTCCACACGCGCCGGTCCATCACTTCGCCGTAAAGCGCTCTGGCTAGGAGTGCCGTGAAAACCGCCTCCAACGTCAGCATCAATGAGGCACTGGTGCCGCTGGTGTGCTGCAAGCCCCAGGCCAATGCCACAGGCCCCAGTCCCGCACCGAACAGGGCCATCCAACCCAGGCGGGGCAAATCACCCTTGTGGATTGCAGCTTCGCGCTCAGCGGGTTGGCGTAGCAGTGCACCAACCAAAGCAGCACCCGCATATAGCAACGCCGCCGTGGTGAAGGCTCCCACACCTCCGCCCACGCTTTGAACCAATGGCGTGCTGATACCAAAGAGTGTGGCGGCCAAGAAGGCTAGCAGCCCTCCCTTGAGGGCTGGTCTATTTAAGCCGGACATAAGGTGTGACAGGTCATATCCGCGAATGATATGCAAAGCATGGATGAGTCAACAGCCAA
>NZ_SCTN01000243.1 GCF_004297345.1 Aquabacterium sp.
CGCTTGTTGGCCAGGGTCGGGAACACATCCACCTCGGTGATGCTGGCGGGTTGCAGCAAGGTGCTCTTGACGAAATCGAAGTAGGTCTTGCTGGTCACCTTTTCGACCACAGCGCCGGCCAGCAAATAGCCAAAATTCGAATACTTGTTGTTGGTACCCGGCGCGAAATCCAGTGCGCGGCCATACATGTAGCGCGCCACATCGAGCTTGGTCACAGGCCGGCCCAGGTTCATGTCCAGCGCAATCTGGCGCATGCTGTAGGTGGGGTCAAATCCAGAGCCCGTAGCCGTATCGTCATACCCGCCCATGTGATCAAGCAGTTGCTGCACAGTGATGTTGTCGCTACGCGGGTCTGCGGGATGACTGAAGCCCAGCAAGGGGAAGACCTTGGTTGTGGGCGTGAGGTGCTTGGTGTCATACAAGGCTTGAACAGCCGCTTCCAGGAACATCTTGCTGCAACTGGCCAGCAGGAAGCGGTCAGAAGGCTGGGTGATGCGATAGCCAGCTTCCGCCCAGGTGTAGGCGCGCGAGAATTTGCTGACGCCGTTCTTGCCCAATGCCAACTGGGCGGCGCGAACACCATGTGCCTGCATGAAAGTCTGCATGGCGTGATCAAGGCCTGCCAGGCTGGCCACCGAGCTGCCAGTCACGGACCATTGCCGAGCCATGGGCATGTCCTGCTTGGCGAAGATGGCGGCATAGCGCGTATCGGAACCCGTGCCACCGCCCTGCACGCAGATGGGATACATCCCCGCGGCCTTTTGCTTGTCGAACTCAGCCTGGTAATCCGATGGGCTCATGCCGTGGCGTGCCACCCAAGGCCCGACCACGTCATCCTTGAAGACCGAGCAATACATGTGATCACTCGATACGGCCACGTGTGAGGGCCGGTAGCCCGAGAGTTGATAGCCAGGCAACTGCACCTCGGCATTGAACACGTCCTGGTAGCTCTCGCCGGTGTCTGACGGATGGGCGTGCCACTTCACAAAGTTCGGATTGGCATGCCAGACCGCCATATAGCGTCGGTCATTGGGGGTGCCATAAATGGCCACTGAGCGCAGCATCATGCGCTGGCTGTGCGCCGTCTTGTTCAGATACTGGAAGGTGCCGACTGCACTGTCAGCGCCACTGGTCACGCCGTGGCGTGCCATCCAGGCGCCGCCGATCCCTTGCTCGAACACTGCGGCAAACACGGCGTTACCCGCTGTGCCTGTTGCAGTCACCAGACTGGGCACGTAACCTTTGGCTGTCCAGTTATTGAAGAAGGATTGATAACCTTCACTGTTGACGCCATGCACGGCCACCCATGCAGCGCCCGGGCGCTGCACCCAGACCGCCGCGTAACGTGCGTCGCCGGGATCTCCGTAGACGCTGAGCGAGATCATCCTGAAGCCTTGGGCGCTCAGGTTGTTGAAGTTGGTCTGGTGTTGGGCGCTGGAGACCCCGTGGTATGCCTGAAACATGATGTCACTCCTTCAGGGGGCGATGAGATGGGGCAACTGTCTGCCTGTCTCCCCTCGCCTGCCATCCCTAGGAATGCACCACGTTCATGGGCGTATATCTGGCGCCGCCACCTCAGGCGCGCCCTGCTCTTTCGCAAGGCGCCACTGCTCGGTTTGCGCGCGTTGATAGGCCGGCCGCGCCTGGAGTCGAGCCCAGTAAGCCGCGACGTTGGGAGGGAATTGGGGCGCCATTTCCAGATGCTGGGCCAGCAACAAGGCGTACCCGACAGACACGTCGGCCGCCGTGAAGCGATCGGCGCACAGGTAGTCCGAGTTGGCCAGACGCTGATCCAGCGTTTTCAAGCGGGCGAGAAACCACTTGGCGTAGTCCTGCACGACCTGCGGTTGACGTCGGCCTTCAGGCTCGAAGTACGAATAGCGCAACACCAGGGTCTGAGGGAAGGTGAGCGTGGCTTCGCCGAAATGCAGAAAGTTGAGATAGTCGCCGTAGGCGGCCTCATCAACGGCCACATCCAGTTGCCGCGGGCTATGCCGGGCGGCAAGGTACTGGCACATCGCAGCCGATTCGCTCATTCGCGCGCTGCCATCCACCAGTAAGGGGATGGTGCCCAGGGGGTTCTGCGTCAGGAAGTCCTTGCGATGCACGCGAGGCGGGAAAGGCAGCACGTGCAACTCGTACGGCAAGCCGAGTTCCTCAAGCAGCCACAGGGGGCGAAATGAACGTGCGCTGATGCAGTGAAACAGTTGGATCATGGGCCCCGATGGTCGCAGTCAATCAATCAGTGGATCAGTCTGCCACGCTTGTCCAGGGTCACGAGGTCTACAAAGTTGCTGCCTTGATGATCGCCTCGCGAGTAACGCACCACGAAACCACCCAGATCCTGGCGATCCATGCTCTCCAACGCATTTTGAACACCGCGTGCGTTGATGGTGGAGGCTTGCTCCAGTGCTCGCACCAGCACCTTGGCGGACACATACCCCTCCAGGGTCCGGTAGTTCACCACCAAGCCAGGCTTGCGCGATGCCGTGGACATGAACTCTTTGGTGAGCGGCAAATGGATGCGATTGGGG
>NZ_SCTN01000244.1 GCF_004297345.1 Aquabacterium sp.
ATGGCCTCGGCCTTCATGCCCACTGCGTTGAAGCACAAGCCCAACCGGTAGTGGCTCATGGCATGCGTCACATCCAGCGACAGCGCTTCAAACAAGACTTTGATGCCTTCTTGATAGCGTTGTGCACTAAATAGTGTGTTGCCCAGAACCTGCAGGTATTCCGCGCTGGGACGCAAGCCCAGCGGCATGTCCAGCATGAACGTGGCGGCCTCGCTGTGGCGGCCAACCTGGGCCAGGCATTCGCCCATGAACTGGCGGGCCAGCAAATTGCCAGGCTCCTGCTCCAGGATGAGTCGCGTGTGCTCGATAGCCCGATCTGCTTGCTGAGACCTCAGCAGCGCTCGCGCCAGGTTCAATCTGAACAGGGTGTCAGCAGGGGATGCCTTGCAGGCCTTGTCAAATTCCTTGACGGCCCCCAACCACTGGCCCTTCTTGCTGAAATCCAGACCATGTTCCCAATGTTGATGCGCCTGCTTCAGAAGTCGTGCCTGCTGGCCGAAAACGGCTTGTGTCGAGGTTTGCATGGCGGATGACACCCATTTCATAAGGAAGAGGTGCCGTCAGTCTAGACATCAGCGATTCCCATGGGGATCGGAGATGAACAGCAAAGCAATGTCATTTCTCTCGACACTATTTCACGAAAGCTGGTTTTGCAAATCACTCAAGTCCACACAAAGGGGCGCCGATATGCAAAGCAACGGTCTTCAAGAATGGGTCCGTGGTCCGGTTAGCCGGCCGATGTTTCTGGTGGCAAGACGCCACTTCGGGCGACACGGTTGACTAGCGACGGTCTGGCAGTGCGGTAGCTGTATCACCGCGTTTACATGCCGGCGCTATCTGCCGGGAGTTTTGCAACCATAGGAGAGCACCATGCCTTCAGTTATCAATACCAACCTGCTGTCGATGAACGCACAGCGCAACACCAGCGTTTCGCAAGCTTCGCTGTCCACCTCGATGCAACGCCTGTCGTCTGGCTTGCGCGTCAACTCCGCCAAGGACGACGCCGCCGGTCTGGCGATTGCAGAACGCATGAACGCACAGGTTCGCGGCATGAACGTCGCAGTGCGCAACGCCAACGACGGCATCTCGCTGGCGCAGACCGCTGAAGGCGCGTTGGCCAAGGTCGGCGATTCCTTGCAACGTATGCGTGAACTGGCTGTTCAAGCTCGTAACGCTTCGAACAGCTCCAGCGACAAGGACTCCCTGAACAAGGAATTCCAGCAGCTGTCCAAGGAAATCACACGTGTGATCGGCGGCACCACCTTCAACGGACAGACCATCATCGGCTCCAACGCCGGCGGCAAGGACTTCCAGATCGGTGCCAACACGACCAACAACGACACCATCACGGTCACCACGACCAATATGAACGGCGATGCCAGCATCACTGCTGTCACCGGTGCAGCGTCCAAGATCGACAGCCAGCAAAACGCTGCGGCGATCAAGACCGTGATCGATAACATCGACGGCGCCATCGACAAGGTCAACTCCGAACGCGCCATGTACGGCGCCACTCAGAGCCGCTTTGACTCGGTGATCTCGAACCTGCAGGTGTCGGTTGAAAACCAATCTGCCGCTCGCAGCCGCATCATGGATGCCGACTTCGCGACAGAAACGGCCAACCTGTCTCGTGCCCAGATCCTGCAACAGGCTGGCAACGCGATGATTGCGCAGGCCAACCAGCTGCCACAGCAAGTGCTGTCTCTGCTGCGCTGATATACAAGGCGCCAGGCCGAAAACCTCGGCCAGCGCCTCAGCAAAAGCACGTCAAGCCGCCTTCGGGCGGCTTTTCCTTTTACGGGTTGGAATTGGGGCTGGATCGGGCCTTTATTCGCACTTTTGGTTCTCAAAAAAACTCCGAACATCCATACCACTGGCTGAAGGATTTTTTTGGACTCCTTCGGCGACAAGCTGAAGGTCGGCGACATCGCCGGAAGTCTGACGAATTTTTAGGAGTGCGTTATGCCTCAGACGATCAATACGAACTTGAACTCGCTGAACGCTCAGCGCAATCTCAACACGTCGCAGATGTCTCTGTCCGTGTCGATGCAGCGCCTGTCCTCCGGCCTGCGTGTGAACTCCGCCAAGGACGATGCCGCCGGCCTGGCGATCGCCGAACGGATGAATGCGCAAGTCAAGGGCATGAACGTCGCGGCACGCAATGCCAACGACGGGATCTCCCTGGCCCAGACGGCGGAAGGCGCGCTGGGCAAGGTTTCCGATGCGCTGCAACGGATGCGTGAACTCACGGTCCAGGCGCGTAACGCATCGAACAGCTCCAGTGACAAGGACTCCCTCAACAAGGAGTTCAAACAACTGGCGCAGGAAATCACGCGGGTGCTGGGTGCCACAACGTTCAACGGCAAGGACATCCTGGCCTCTGGCGCGGGTGGCCTGGACTTCCAGATCGGCGCCAACACAACAGCCAACGATCTGATCACGATATCGACGTCGAACATGCTGACAAACGGCAGCATCACCGCTGTTACCGGCGCCTCGGTCTCGATCGGCAGTGATGCCAACACCGCCACGTTGAAGACGGTCATTGACTCGATCGACGGTGCGCTGGACAAGATCAACTCCGAACGCGCGGTCTACGGTGCCACGCAAAGCCGCTTTGATGCCATCATTTCCAACCTGCAGGTGGCCAGCGAAAACCAGACCGCCGCACGCAGCCGGATCATGGATGCAGACTTCGCGGTCGAAACTGCCAATCTGTCCAGAGCCCAGATCCTGCAACAGGCCGGCAACGCCATGGTGGCGCAGGCCAACCAGTTGCCGCAACAAGTGCTCAAGCTGCTGGGTGGTTGATCCCCTCATGAACGCAGGGACAACAAGCCGGTTGCTCAAGTCCTGACGTTTCATGCCGAATTACACGATGTCCGGCCCTGACCGGACATCGGCATTTCATGCCCGATCAGGCATGAGCGGCGCAAAAGGAAGATCAAGATGACCTCCACATCCTCTACTTCGGGAACCATCAGTTCATTGGGGGTTGGCAGCGGCCTGGACGCCAACTCCATCGTGACCAAACTGGTCGCACTGGAGCGTCAGCCCATTTCCGATCTTCAAACTGCTGCCGACAAGATCCAATCCAAGATCTCAGCTTTTGGTCAGGTCCAATCGACCATGTCGACCATGCATGATGCGGCCCAGAAGCTTGCCAATCCTGACATTTGGTACAGCACAACGTCCTCGTCATCCGACTCGAACGTGGTCAACTTCACCACGGGTTCAGGTGCCGCCACTGGCAGCTATTCGGTGTCTGTCTCCTCTTTGGCGTCCGGACAATCTGTCGTCACCAACACCGCACTGAGCTCAAGTACAGCCACTGTTGGCAGTGGCACGCTGACGTTCGATCTGGGCTCTTGGGATGGCACGACATTCAACGCCAGCAAAACTGCCAGCGTCAGCATTTCATCAACCGACACACTCGAAAACGTCAGGGACAAGATCAACGATGCGGCCACCGGCGTAACAGCATCCATCGTCAAGGACTCCAAAGGCGCTCGCCTCGTGATGACATCAGCTGCGACAGGTGCCGCCAACGCTTTTCGCGTCTCAGTCAACGATACGGGTGATGGCAACAACACTGACGCCACCGGTCTGTCATCGCTGGCCTATGACCCGGCCAGCACGATGCCTGGCACAACGCTCACAAAACCAGCCGCTGACGCCGCTGCTTCGATCAACGGCGTCAACGTGACGTCAAGCACCAACAATTTTTCGGACGTACTGACGGGCATCAGCTTCACGGTCGGCAAGGTCACCACAAATGGCACCACGGATACGCCCGCCATTGTGACGGTCAAACAAGACAACGACACGATCAGCAAAGCCATCAACGACTTCGCCACGTCGTATTCATCGCTCATCACCTTGCTGCGCAACAACACCAAGTATGAC
>NZ_SCTN01000589.1 GCF_004297345.1 Aquabacterium sp.
CCGACGACGCTCCCGTTCGCGTCGGACCACTGCAAATCCAGCAGCAGCTATTCAAGAATGCCTTTTTCCAGTGGCAAAATCGTTCAAGAGTGCATACCGAGGCAGTCCGCCAACATCTGGCGCAAGCACCGGAGCTTTTGCCAAAAAGGGTAGAAGCGTTTCGTTTCCATACAACGGTTGTTCGGTTGTAGTGGGCATGACGTTCTGAATGGTGAGCAAATGAGAGGTCGCGTCGATTATGAAATCTCTCCAGTCCTTTCTCGCTGCGGCCTCGCTTTCGCAATCAATTTCATTTGCCTCCAGTAGGGCAGGAAAGTAGACATGTTCAGGAGCATGCCATTTCGGGTTCAGTCACATGTGCTCAAGCTGCTCGGCGACGAGCTTATCGGGCATGACCGCCTCGCCGTATTCGAGCTGGTCAAGAATTCCTATGATGCCGATGCGACCGTTGTGGACGTAGTTCTGGACCTCGATGCAACGCCGCCAAGAATATGTGTTACTGACAACGGTTTTGGTATGTCTGCCGAGACGATCGAGACAGCTTGGCTGGAAATCGGAACTGATTCGAAGCGGGGCAAGACTGCCAAAGTGCGGAGCCCGATGGGGCGGCTTGCGTTGGGGGAGAAGGGCGTCGGACGGCTTGCCGTGCAGAAGCTGGGTGATAAGCTCAAGCTAACGACTCGCCAAGCTGGACAAACTGAGTATGAGTTCTCAATCAACTGGGCCCAATTGATAGATAGCGCGCGCTATCTCGGTGACGGTATGGCGGTCGACGTCGATGAGAGGTCGCTGCCGGACACGTTCAGGACCGGTTCGGGAACGCAGGTGGAGATAACCGGATTGCACCGCGAGGAGTGGACGCGACGTGAAATTCGAGACCTTTACCGACTCATAACCTCACTCAGTAATCCGTTTGATGCCGCAAAATCCTTTGAGGTGAATCTGCTGCTCCCAGGTCGAGAAGATGAAATCAAAGGGCTTCCCACCCTTCAGGAGATGCTCGATTCTGCGATCTGGAACTTCGAGTTCGATCTGGATCAGTCTGGCCTGCTTACTTGGAGATATACGTTCACACCGCCACGCTTCAAGGGGTTGAAAGGGCGTGTGGCAAATGAGGCCGAAAAGCTTCAGCTAATGGAGCCTGATGATGACGAACTTCCGGTTGAAGCGGGGCGCGTCCGGCCAAAGCGCGAGGACAGAATTTTCTTGGTGCCAGAGGACCTGAAAGGCATCGGTCCAATCTGCGGCAGATTCCATGCATTTCATCGCCGCGACGAAATCCTCAAGGCGTCGGGAGCGCCTCAGCAGATCAAGAAATGGCTGGACAACCAGACCGGTGTTCGTGTCTACAGGGACAATATCCGAGTGTTCAATTATGGAGAGCCAGGTGAAGATTGGCTTGGCCTTGATGCACGACGTATCAATCGCCCAGCCGGAAAACTCGGGACACAAAGTGTTATCGCGCAGGTTTCATTGAACTTGGCCCTCAGCACTGATCTTAAGGAAAAGACCAATCGCGAAGGCTTCGATGACAACGATGCCTTCCGGCGATTGCGTCGGATCGTGTTGAGTATTTTTGACCGTTTCCAACGCGAGCACGCCGGTGACCGGGGGGAGATAGACAAGGCGTTGAAAGGTGATCATGAAGCACCGCCTCCGGTACAGGAGGCGCTGGATCGACTTGAGTCGCTCGGCAAACAACACAAGATCGAAAAGGAGGTTAAGCCCATCCTCGAGTCAATCCAGCAGGAGTTGAAGACCTTTCGTGAGATCATGGTTTCTTCAGGAATGGCCGGGATGAATCTCGCCCTGATTTTCCACGAAGTGGTCCACAGTATTGATAGGGCTCAGCGCAAACTGCAGGGCGCCGCCGCCCCAGAAGAAATCCGCCAAGAAATCGATCATCTCAGGAAGTTGCTTGACACATTCAGGCCGCTGCTTCAACGCGATCCGCCTAGAAAAGTGTCTGCCGAGGAACTTGTGGAACGTGCTTCCGGCATGCACGAGGATCGATTTCCTCGGC
>NZ_SCTN01000028.1 GCF_004297345.1 Aquabacterium sp.
GCTGGTAGGCCTTGATGACGACGTCGATTTCGTCCATCTCGGCGGCCTTGTTCAGGTACTCATGGATGTTGAGGAACAGGCTGGCGTGGATGTTGGGCTGCCAGGTCATGAACCAGTCGGTCGAGAAGGGCAGCTGACCCTTGGAAGGCGATTTGCCGGAGACTTCCTTGTACAGGCGCAGCAGGCGTTCGTAAGACATGTCGGTTTCCGACTCCAGGACCTGCAGGCGGGCACCCAGGTTGATCAGGGTCACGGCGCGGTCGATTTGCTTGGCTTCGGTCAACAGGCTCTTGGTACGCATGGTGGTTTCTCCGGCTTGTCTGTAGATAGGGGTGTATTCGGTATGGTCTGCGGTGCGGGATCAGGCGGCTTCTTGATGCTTGCCAGCCAGCAGGATCGAGGCATGCAGGCGGGAAGCGCCATCGCTGCCGGCACCCTTGCCGTGGTTGGTCAGCAGCGACCAGACCAGGTCATCGTCGACACGCATGCGGCACACCAGGGTGTTGCTCGATGCGACCTTCAGGAGCTGGGCGGGAGACAGCGAAGCCAGGCGGTCGGCGGCGGCTTCGGTCAGGCCCAGGCGAAACAGAGCCTGGTCACGGTCGTTGCGGATCAGGGTCTGAGCCAGCATCAGGTAGGACAGGTTGGTTTCGCGGATTTCCATCAGGATTTGGTCGGCGTTCATGTCTGTGTTCCTTTGTTTGACTCTGTGCGGTTTCGCGTTGTCGATGGAGTCATTGTGCAAACAGATCCCAAATTCCTTGATAGGTAAGCGGCTGTAAGACGGGTCGGCTTGCGGCTACACGTCTTGTAGGAATTCATCTGACAAAAAGCCCGAATTGGGTGGGTGTGACGGTTCAGACAAAAGCTTTGTAAACAAGCTGTAATTGCGCTCAAGCCGTCAGAAATTCACTAGGTTTCCCTGGGGCAGCGTCTTAATCTGGCTTCTCGTTCATGCACGCCGAACCAGGCGAAGGATCAAGAAGATGCAGTTCTCACGCACCGTGTTGTCCGGGGTGGCCTTGCTGGCCTTGTCGGTTTGGAGTGGCCAGGGCATGGCTGCGGTGGATCCTGCTGTGACGTCCGGACGAGGACTGGAGATCAACAGCCCGCTCAAGCTGGATGCCAAAAGCCTGATGAGCATGAAAGCCGGCCAGAAGGTGGAGATCAACTTCCCCTTCGTTGGCAAGAAAACGGTGGTGTTTGAAACCACGACCAAAGGGCTCGATGGCCTGAACTACTGGCATGGCAGCCTGGATGGCAGCCCGCGCGACCGCGTCTTTCTCAAGCAGGTGAAGGAAGGTTTTGTTGGCGCCATCCGCTTCAGCGGGCATCAACTGGCGTTCAAGCAGCAGCCATCGGGTGAGCTCAAAGCTGTCCAGGACGTCGGGCCAGTTCATGGCCAGGCCTATGCGCTGGGTGCCTCTGTAGAAAAGGGCGTTCGTGATCTCAAGGGCAATTTTGCCGGGCTCGCCCAGGCAGAAGAAGGGGCTGAAATTGCCCTGCCATTGCCTAACGGCCAGACCGAAGTGGCCATCGTGACCCATCGCGAACTGGATCAGGACGGCTTCCTTCAAATCCAGGGCGTCAGCCGCATGGATGGAACGGGCTCGCCTACGGTGGTGACGGTTGGCAAGGACGCCGTCTTCGGTACGGTGATGAGCAATGGCAACGAATACCAGATCGTCACCCGCCAGGGCAAGACGCAGATCGTGGATCCGGCCGCAGCGGGCTGGAACCGTTTGCACGGGCCCGATCATGTGGATGCCACATCGACAGACGGGGCGCAGGCTGCCGCAGGTAGTGTGACGCCTCAGGCAGCGGGTGCGACCACCAGCACGGCTACCGTGCCGGTGCCACTGGCCGCTGGCAAGATCGATACAACCATCACGGTCTTCATGACCTACAGCGCGACCTACGTGTCGCAATGGGGTACCGAGGCCGTGGCGCGCACCCGCTTGTCCAACCTGATTCAGGTGGCCAATGCGGCCTATGCGAACAGTGGAACGGGCATCGCCTTCAAGATCGTGGGCTGGGCGAAAGTGGCGCAGGGCGATACGACACCACAAGTTGCGTTGCCGGCCATGCGGGGCGACACGGGTGCATTCAAAGGCGTAGCGGCGTTGCGAAGAACGGCTGGCGGGGCCATGACGGTCTTCTTTGCGCCGTTTAACACCACGACCGGCAGCACCAACACCTGCGGCCTGGCGTACGTGCCGGGTGGTGGGGCCGGGGGTATGAGCCTGTTCAACGCGCAGGTGGGCACCTCCTTGTTCGCCGCGCTCAATGATGGGCAGGCCAATGGCTACTACTGCGAAATGCTCAGCCTGGCGCATGAACTGGGGCATAACCTGGGCAATGCCCATGACAAGGCCAACTCGTCCTTCCCTGGGGTGTTCAGCTACAGCTACGGCAAGGGCATTTCAGGCCAGTTCGGGACGGTGATGTCCTACATCTCGCCGCGCGTGGCGCTGTTCTCGTCACCTCAATTGACCTGTACGGCTTCCAAACAGCCTTGCGGCACGGCCACGGAAAACGTGGTGGCCACGATGATCCAGACCAAGGGCACGGTGGCGGCATTGGGCAATGCGGCCAAGGCATCCGTATCGACCGAAGGATCGACCGTGGTGGCTGGGTGGCTGCTCAATGCCAACGGCACACCGTTCACGACTGCAGCGACCGTCAAACCAACGGATGCGCGCATCACCTGCGGCACGGGCACAACGGGACTGTACGTGTGCACGGTGCCCAACACCATCAGCTCGGTCACGCTCAGCGTGACGGCAACAGGCAAGGTGGCTGCGCCGGCCGTGGGCTCCTTCACGGTGGACAGGTTGTCCAACACGCCGGTGAATGGCACACGTTTCTATCTGAGCGCGGCGCCGGCCCCTGCGCCCGTTACAGTCAAGAAGTAAGTACTGACTCTCCTGTTTCCCGCCAGGTTGGCAGGCCTGGCGGGATTTTTTTTGCCAGACTTGATAGATCATTCCAATCGTATGTATTTGATCAATCAATTCGCTATATGGCATGAGCTGGCCTAAGATTCACCCTGTTGTTTCACCAACTCAACCTCTCAACAGGAACAAGCCATGTCTCTGATCAACACGCAAGTCCAGCCATTCAAGACCCAAGCTTTCGTCAACCGCGGCGGCAAGGGCGAGTTCATCGAAGTCTCCGATGAAAGCCTGAAGGGCAAGTGGTCTGTCCTGATCTTCATGCCGGCTGCCTTCACCTTCAACTGCCCAACCGAAATCGAAGACGCTGCCAACAGCTACGCCGAATTCCAGAAGGCTGGCGCCGAGGTCTACATCGTCACCACCGACACCCACTTCTCGCACAAGGTGTGGCACGAAACCTCCCCCGCCGTGGGCAAGGCCAAGTTCCCCCTGGTCGGTGACCCCACCCACAAGCTGACCCACGCTTTCGACGTGCACATCGAAGAAGAAGGCCTGTCGCTGCGCGGCACCTTCATCATCAACCCCGAAGGCGTCATCAAGACGGCCGAAGTGCACAGCAACGAAATCGCCCGTGACGTGTCGGAAACCCTGCGCAAGCTGAAGGCTGCCCAGTTCACCGCCGCCAACCCCAACCAGGTTTGCCCCGCCAAGTGGAAGGAAGGCGCTGCCGCCCTGACCCCTTCGCTGGACCTGGTCGGCAAGATCTAAGACTTCACCAAGTCTTGACCTGTGTTGAGGCCTGACCTCATCACTTCGTTGAAAACGCTCTCCCTGCGGGCCCACAAAGCCCGCCGGGGTGGATGCTGGTCGCCTTCTGAATCTGGAAGGAGGCCGGTTCTCAAAGTCGCTTAATCGCTCATCAAGAAAAAGGATGCACACCATGCTGGACGACAACCTCAAGGCCCAACTCGGCGCTTATCTGGAACGCGTGCAACAGCCCTTCGAGATCACCGCATCCCTGAGCGACTCTGAGAACTCCCGCGAGATGCTGGACCTGCTGCAGACCATTGCCGGCCTGCGCAGCGACAAGATCACGCTCAAGACCGATGGCCAGGATGCGCGCAAGCCATCCTTCACTTTGCAGCGCACGGGCAGCGATACCTCTCTGCGCTTTGCCGGCCTGCCGCTGGGCCATGAGTTCACCTCGCTGGTGCTGGCCCTGCTGTGGACGGGCGGCCACCCGCCGAAGGAAGAAGCCGAGGTGCTGGACAACATCCGCGCCCTGAGTCCTGTCGATGGGGGCGACTTCAACTTCGAGGTCTACATGTCCCTGAGCTGCCACAACTGCCCGGACGTGGTGCAGGCGCTGTCGCTCATGGCCATCCTCAATCCGAAGATCAAGACGACCATCATCGAAGGTGGCGCCTTCCAGGAAGAGGTGGAAAAGCGCGAGATCATGGCCGTGCCCATGGTCTTCCTCAACGGTCAGATGTTCGCCTCCGGCAAGATGACGGTGGCCGAGATCGTGGCCAAGCTGGACACGAACTCCGATGCCAAGGAAGCCGCCAAGATCGATGCCAGGGCACCTTATGACGTGCTGATCGTGGGCGGTGGCCCGGCTGGCGCCGCAGCCGCCGTGTACGCCGCTCGCAAGGGCATCCGCACGGGCGTGGCGGCCGAGCGCTTCGGTGGCCAGGTCAACGACACGCTGTCCATCGAGAACTACATCTCGGTGCTGGAGACCGACGGCCCCAAGCTGGCTGCCGCGCTGGAAGCCCACGCCAAGGCCTATGACGTGGACATCATGAACCTCCAACGCGCCGAAGCCATCGTGCCGGCCGAGCAGACGGGCGACCTCATCCAGGTGAAGATGGCCAATGGCGGCGTGCTCAAGGCCAAGACCGTGATCCTGTCGACCGGTGCGCGCTGGCGCAATGTCAATGTGCCCGGCGAGGCCGAGTACAAGAACAAGGGCGTGGCCTATTGCCCGCACTGCGATGGCCCGCTGTTCAAGGGCAAGCGCGTGTCGGTGATCGGTGGTGGTAACTCGGGCGTGGAAGCGGCCATTGACCTGGCCGGCATCGTCGAGCACGTGACGCTGGTGGAGTTCGCTGAACAGCTCAAGGCCGATGCTGTGCTGGTCAACAAGCTCAAGAGCCTGGCCAACGTGAGCATCCACACCAATGCGCAGACCACCGAGATCACCGGTGCCGATGGCAAGGTCAACGGCCTGAAGTACAAGGACCGCGCCACGGGCGTGGAGCACACGGTGGCGCTGGAAGGCGTGTTCGTGCAGATCGGCCTGGTGCCCAACACCGAGTGGCTCAAGGGCACGGTCGAGCTCAGCAAGTTCGGCGAGATCATTGTGGATGCCAAGGGCCACACCAATGTGCCCGGCGTGTTCGCAGCGGGCGATTGCACCACCGTGCCTTTCAAGCAGATTGTGATCGCAGCAGGTGATGGTGCCAAGGCAGCGTTGAGTGCCTTTGATCACCTGATCCGCATGCCTGTGCTGGCTTGATCGAGTCAGCTCAGCGCATACAGAGTTCGACTGGCAGGAGCAGGGTGATCCGCGTGCCCTGTCCTGCCTCGCTGTGGATGTCCAGATCGCCATGGACCTTCTGTGCGCGATGACGCAGATGCCTCAGTCCTCTGCCAGCCGTGATGGTGTTCATGTCAAAGCCCTTGCCATCGTCTTCGATCTGCACACAGACCTGATCGGGCAAGCCGGGCTTGTGAAGCAATAGTGTTTCGATGCGCACACGGCTGGCTTCGGCGTGCTTGAGGATGTTGGTCAAGGTCTCTTGCACGATGCGCAGCACTTGCAGGGCGTGCGAAGGATCCAGCCACGGCAGGCTGGGGAGATCCTGCACCGCCCATTCAAGCGCCAGGCCCGCGTGTTCCAGGCGTTTGCCAAGGCGATAGCGCAGCGTCGCCAGGAGGGTGACCAGGTCGTGCCCCATGGGCTCCAGCGAATCGATGACCAGTCGAAGGTCATCCACACACTCGCGGAGCATCAAGGCCAGATCCTGGCTCTTCATCTGGCCTTGCTCAACCAATACAAGCGATGACATCAAGGTGGAGCCCAGACCATCGTGCATGTCTCGCATCAAGCGCTGGCGCTCCAGCAGCAGCGCTTGCTCTCGCTCGATGGTCAGCAAGCGCGCATGCTGCACGCGCAGTTCATCTTCTCGTGCAGCCAGGCGCTGTGCCAGCGAAGCGCTCAGGTGTTCGGTTTCGGCGATGGCGTTCACGTAGCGCCGTTGAACCGCAAACAGAAAACTGGCAAAGATCAACAAGGTGCTGTAGGGCAAGAGGTAAATGCCTTGCGGATCAAGCAACTGCGCCAGCAAGGCCACATCGTGTGTGCCAGCCATCAGGCTTGACGCCAGCGCGAGGCTGATCAGCCTCAGTTCGATCCGCCCATGACGGCGCCAGGCTCGCCGCGCAATCACGATGGTCACGCCGGTGGCCACCAGGGAGTTGAGCAGGTGATAGATCACGCCAATGTCTTCGGAGTGTGGCCACACGGGCACGGCGACCAGCGTCATGAACAGCACGTACCAGGGCAGTGCACGTTCCAGCCACCTCACCCGCTGTTGCGCGTCGATCCGCAACACGAACAGATAGATCAACCACATGACCCAGCTGATGGCCATGTTGACCATGGCGGTATAGCAAGCCGCCCACCAGGCGTCGTCGGGCCGATGCTGAACGTATTGCAGATTGCAGACGCACCAGGCCACGCTGGCCAGAGCCAGCAGCAGGTGCATGCTTTCATGCCGGCGGGCCAGCCAGAACGCAAAGAAAAAGCCGCCCATCAAAAGCAGAATCACGCTGCTGGCCTGAGGCATGGTGATCTGCAACAACCTGCGCCACGACAAGGCCGGCATCAGGCTGGAGGCCGGCCCGATGAAGATGGGTGCAATCGACACGCCGTATTCAGGGCGTTGCATCACGCCCAGGCGAATATCCAGCATTTGCCCCGGGCGCACGTAGCTGGGGTCGATGCGAATGGCCAAAGGTGTGTTCCATGTCATGCGCCAGTCTTCGAGGTTGTTGGCGACCTGTGTGTCATTGATGCGGACTTGCCAGGCTGATCCCATGACACGGGGCACATAGATCATCAGGTTCTCTGAATCAACCGGCTGCAGCGGCACTTGATAGCGCACCTTGAACCAGGCTTGAGATAACTTGCTGCCATCTTGTCCGGCCTCCTGTGTGGGGCTTATGTGGTGAGGGAGGGCCATCGCTTGCCAGCAATGTGCAACCGGTGCGCCCCCATGGAGAAACACGGCATTGAAGCCAGCGCGTTCATGCCTGGATTCGCTTGTCGTCTGTACACATACATCTGCAGCATCGAAGCGGGTGGCCGCCGTGGCGTGCGTGTTGTCGAGGATCAGGATGTACAGCAGCACGAGCAACAGCCCGGCTGCCACGCAGGCCAGAAAACGGGGCAGGTGTCTTTGCAGCGTGTGCAGCATGGTCCATCCTTCAATGCAGCGTCAGGCCCAGCTTCCGGGCTTCGTATATCGCCTCTGTCTTCGAGTGCACATGCAGCTTGCGGTAGATGCGTTTGACAAAGGTGGTGATGGTGTGCCTTGACAGGCCCATCAACGTCGCCACCTCGTCAAAGTTGAAGCCTTTGGTGCTCAGTCTCAGTACTTCGATTTCTCTCGGGCTCAACAAGTCCATGCTGATGGACGTGCTGGGTTCCGGTGCCATGCGCATGAGCAGTTGCCGCGCGATCACCGGGCTGATGGGGCTGCCACCTTTGCGCAGCACGCGAATCTGCTCAACCAGCTCAGGCCCGCGTGTCTCCTTGAGCAGATAGCCGGTGGCGCCCGCTTCAATGGAGGCGAGCACGTGTTTCTCGTCGCCAAAGACGGTAGAGACCAGTACCTCGCATTGAGGCAAGGTTCGAGCCGCCTCTCGAATCAGATCCAGCCCGTTGCCATCAGGCAGGCCCAGGTCTACCAAAAGCACATCGGGCATGAGTTTGCGCAGCAACTGGCGGCCAGATTGCAGATCGTCGGCGTGCCCGATCAATCGGAAGTCCTGTGCGTGGGCAATCGCATCGGCAAAGTGCGTCTTGAACAGGAGGTCGTCTTCGACGATGAGAACAGTGGGCTTCATGACGCGCCAGTCTAGGTAGTGCAAAGGCATTGGCTACCCCAGGAAGAGGGTGCCCCCTAGGTCTAGGGAAACGTGCCGCAATCGCGGCACAGCGTGATAGTGACGCGTCGGGCGTGTATCGCCACAGTAGATCCCGGGCTGTAGACAAGCGGCTCGTTTCATCAACCAAGCAAATGGAGCATTCAACATGAATGACATCAACAAGGTACTGGCAGGGGCTGATCAGGCTTCTTCCCGGGGCTCATCGTTTGAGCTGGCGCCGGATCAGGTGCATCAAATCAGTGGCGCCATGCAAAGGCCCTATCCACGCGATCCTCTGGATCCCTTTGGTGGCCCTTTCCCGGGCCCTACCTTTCCACCGAGCCCTTTCCCTCGGAATCCGTATCCCATCGGCTTCTAAGTCGATCGTCATCTTTCTGATCAATCAAGCTCAATTTCTGAACGGAGAAACATCATGCGTGAAATCAACATGAACGAACTGGCCTCGGTAACTGGTGGTGAACTCTGCACCTGGCAAGGGACAACCTATTCACCTGGGGCAAGTGTGGTCCAGGCTTACTTCACGGTGAAGACCTGCCAAGAAAACGGTACGTGGAAGTAAGACGCTGTACAGCGTACAGATGCCAGGCCCCTCTGGCGACGAGGGGCCTGGCATGCAATCCAAGCTGGGAGGCTGACATGAACCCATCGCTGTTTCGTCAAGATGCTTTGGAAGCCAGGGCTGATCAACGCTTTGGCATGGCACCCATGACAGCACCGTTGTCGGTACGCTGGCTCATGGGCGGATGCGTGGGTATCGTGGTGCTGGCATTGACCTGGGCATTGACGGGGCACTTCACACGCAAGGAGCATGTGCTGGGTTACCTGATGCCGAGCCTGGGCCTGATCAAGTTGTATGCGCCGCAGGCTGGCGCCGTGATCGATCGGCGCGTGACTGAGGGGCAGTTGGTCCACCGAGGCGACGTGCTCATGGTGGTCAGCAGTGAGCGCGCGACGGAGAGCACACTGGAAACCCAAGCCGCCATGCTGACGCAACTCAGGCAACGGCGAGACAGCCTGATGCGTGAGCAGGCCAAGCAACGTGACATAGATGTGTTGACGAGCAAAGGCTTGTCCGAACGTATCGACAATCTGCAGACGGAACTGGAAGAAGCCCAGGCGCAACTGCAGCTGCAACAACAACGCGTGGCTGTGGCCGAACGCACGGTAGCGCGCCATCTGGATCTGGTACAGGCGCACTTTGTGGCCGAGGCCACCGTGCAGGAGAAGCAAGAGGCCTTGCTGGCGCAGCGCCAACAGCTCAGCCAGACCCAACGCAGCATCACCAGCCTGACACGGGACCTGGTGGCCGCACGCATCGAGTTGGGCACCTCTGCCCTCAAGAAGAGCAATAACGCGGCCCAGCTCGACCGGCAGATGTCCGAGTTGACGCAGCAGTTGACGGAAAACGATGCCAAACGCCGTGTGCTCATCACTGCACCCGCAGATGGCACCGTGACGACCATCCTGGCTGAGCCGGGGCAGGCCGTGACCAGCAGTGCGCCCTTGTTGTCCATTCTTCCTGCCGGCGCTCGCCTGCAAGCGCAGCTATTGGTGCCAACGCGCGCTGCCGGCTTTGTCAAGTTGAACCAGACCGTGGCTTTGCGATATCAGGCCTTTCCGTATCAACGGTTTGGTCATCACGTTGGCACCGTGAGCGAGGTGGGCAAGACGGTCATCCAACCCAATGAGGCGAGCTTGCCTGTGTCGATCACGGAGCCGGTGTATCGGGTCACGGTGTCTTTGCCAAGCCAGGCTGTGCTGGCGTATGGGCAAGCCATGCCTTTGCGATCCGGCATGGCGCTGGATGCCGACATCCACGTAGACAGGCGTCGCCTTGTCGATTGGTTCATCGACCCTCTGGTGTCCATTTCGGGCCGATTCTGAGGCGTATCCGTCGCATGTCATTCATCCTTGGAGCCCGCTCATCATGTTGAATTTTTCGCTCAAATCGCGTACCCCGGTGATGTTGCAGACGGAGGCGGCCGAATGCGGTCTGGTCTGTCTGGCCATGGTGGCGGGGCATCATGGTCACATGATGGATCTGGCCACATTGAGATCGCGTCATGCCATTTCATTGCGGGGCAGTACCCTGGCCGACCTGATGGGCGTGGCCGGAATGTTGAAGCTGACGCCGCGTCCCTTGCGTCTGGATTTGCCGCATTTGAATGAACTCAAGCTGCCTTGCATCCTGCATTGGGACTTCCAGCACTTTGTGGTGTTGGTGGGGCTCAAGCCGGGGCAGGTGGTGATCCATGACCCGGCCTCGGGTGTCCGTTTGCTGGCACTCGACGAGTTCTCCAGGCACTTCACGGGTGTCGCGCTGGAAGTGCTGCCAAGTGACGAATTTGTGCCGCGCGATGAACGACAGAGGATGAGCCTTTGGGCCTTGATGGGGCGCGTGCCCGGGTTGGGTGGCATGTTGACGCAGATCCTTGGCCTGGCTTTGGTTCTGCAGTTGTTTGCCGTGCTGTCTCCGTTTTTCATGCAGTGGGTGGTGGACCAGGCCTTGGTTTCTCAGGATCGAGATCTGGTCACTGTCTTGGGATGCGGCTTCTTGTTGATGGCGGTGATTCAAGCGCTTGTCATGGGCATGCGCGGCTGGCTACTGATGGTGCTGGGTACCAGTCTCAATCTGCACATGAGTACCCGCGTGTTTCGGCATTTGATACGCTTGCCCATGGTGTGGTTCGAGCGTCGCCACATGGGCGACATCGTCTCTCGGTTTGAGGCGCTGCAGGTCATCCAGCGCACGCTCACGAGCGGCTTTGTGGAAGCCTTGATTGACGGCGTGATGGCCTTGCTCACCTTGGCCATGATGTTGCTGTATGCGCCCACACTGGCTGCGGTCGCCGTGATGGCAGCTACGGCGTATGCCGCATTGCGGATAGCCATGCACCGGCCACAACAACTGGCCACGCATGAACACATCGTTTGCCTGGCGCGTCAGCACAGCCACTTCCTGGAGACAGTACGTGGCATGCAGTGCATCAAACTGTTCAGCCACGAGGCCCCACGTACTGTGGCCTGGCACAACCTGGCGGTGGACCAGTTCAATGCAGGGATCCGCATCCAGCGCGTGAATGTGGTTTACCAAGCCGCCAACAGTTTGCTGTTCGGATTGGAGAACGTGATCACCATCTGGTTGGGTGCCAGGATGGTGTTGGATTCTTCCAGTGCGGGGGCATTCTCTGTGGGCATGTTGTTTGCCTTCATGTCATACAAGACGCAGTTCGTGCAGCGCATTGCCGGCTTGATCGAGAAGGCGATGGAGCTGCGCATGTTGGGCCTGCATACCGAGCGCGTGGCGGACATCGTGCGAACGCCTGTCGAGCCGACGCAAGAGCTGGCAGCGGGCGCCATGCCAGCTGTGAAAGGTCGCCTGGATGTGCGCCAACTCAGCTTCCGTTATGGCGACGGAGAGCCCTTGGTGTTGCAGGGCTTGTCTTTCAGCGTGGAGGCGGGGGAGTCTGTGGCGATTGTTGGCCCGTCGGGGTGTGGCAAGACCACGCTGCTGAAGATCCTGCTGGGATTGATGCAGCCAGATGACGGACTGATCGAAGTGGATGGCGTTCCCTTGTCGCACATGGGGCTGAGCACCTGGCGCCGGGCTGTGGCCAGCGTCATGCAAGATGATGTGCTCTTTGCCGGTTCGATCGGCGACAACATCGCCTTCTTTGACACGCAACCCGACCATGCGTGGATCGAGCAATGTGCGCGGATGGCGTCCATCCACGCAGACATTGTCGCCATGCCCATGCAGTACAACACCTTGGTCGGTGACATGGGGGCGATGTTGTCCGGTGGCCAGCGGCAACGCATCTTGCTTGCCAGGGCGCTATACCGGCGCCCTCGCATTCTGGTGCTGGACGAGGCGACAAGCCACCTGGACGTGTCCAGAGAACGAAGTGTCAATGAGGCCATCAAGAACTTGCGCTTGACCCGCATCATCGTGGCCCATCGGCCTGAAACCATCGCCAGCGCGGACAAGGTGCTGGTACTGAGAGACGGTATGGCCAGCCTGCAGGAGATCAGAAACGAGGCGTGAGGAGAAAGCCTCTGTAGACCTTGTTGCCATTGACCATCCAGCCCACGATTCGCCCCTGATCATTGATGGACTTGGCTTGAACGAAGGTATAGCCAGCAGGTGGCGCGGCCAGCGTATTGAGATCCTGCCGAACACCGTTGGTCCAGACCACAGCACGGCAGCCATGGATGTCCTGATCGGTGCGGCAATGGCTGCCCGCCACCTGACCGGCTGCGTTCACGCCATAGGCCACGCTGCTGTAGCCAGCATCTGTGGGTAAAGCTTGGGCCCGGCCTTGGTACCAGACGTAAGCGCGATTGCCTTGCTTGCTGGCAGGCGCCCAGTAAAAGCCCGCCACATGGCCTGCAGAACTGAGGCCTTCGGCGTACACGTAATTTTCAGTGCCATCAATGGTGCGCAGGGTACTGGTGGGGCCGCCGAGTGTCCATGCGATCACGCCTGATGGGCCGCCACGATCAAATTGACCTTCGCCCACAGCCATCGTGGCGTTGATGGCTTTTGCCTTGACAGACAGGGCGCCTCCAGTTGGCAACAGAGAAGCCAAGCCATCACGCAGTAGAAAGGCATATTCGCCAGCCCCGTTGCCGATGGCTTGGGCGCGACCTAGTACCCAACCCTGATCATTGATGCCGACTGCGCGTGCCGACGCATAGGCGGGCAAGCCCTGCATCTGTGCGCTCAGATCAACCGGACGGCTGTCTGCGCTCAACCACAGCACGGGCCTTGTCTGTACATCAAAGGCGCCTTTGGGTGCATAACTGCGCCCTACCATCACGCCCCGTGCGTTGATGCCTTCCGCCTGGCAGGGCTTGTCCCAACTGGTGGTGGGGCTGACCTTGTCGCTCAGGCACTGAAGCAGCGTGGGTGGGCCGCCCGTGCCAGACCACCAGGCAGATCGGGGCTGACGAGGCGCGTAGCCGTCCACCAGGCATGTCATCCATTGGCTGACGGGGCAGCTTTGTTGGACGTAGACTTCACCCAGGCTTGTACCCTGCGCGTTGACGAGTTCGCCATAGCTGTCACGCGACGCATCCGGTGCAGCCAGGGTGTTGACAGCGTAGCCCGCATGAGCAGACCAGGACAACAGCGCTGACAGCGCGCCACCGAGCAGCGCTGTGAACGAAGTGGTCCGGACGGTCATGGGTAATGCTCCTTGAGTGCGGCCACTACCTTAACGGCAGCACAATGTTCTGCACCGTAATCATTCGTAAATGCCTGACCAGAACGCAACAATCGCTGCCTCAAGCGCGCTGGCGGCTTGCGCCAAATCGCGACAGGTAGTCGCCCGGGGATACACCCAATTGCTGCTGCAGGCTGCGGCGCAAGTTGTACTCACTGCCAAACCCGGTTTGACGCACCAGTTGCTTGAGGGGCGTCTTGCCCGCTTCCATCAACTGGCAAGCGCGCTCCAGTCTCAAGCGCATCAGGAAGCGGGCCGGGCTCTGGCCGGTGGCAGTTATCAGGTGGCGGTGCAGCGTGCGTGCCGACATGGACATCGCCTGCGCCATGTCGGCCACGCTGATGGCTTGCTTCAGGCGGGGTAGCAGCCATTGAGCCAGGCGCGCTTGCAGGGCTTGATCGTCGTCGCCTTGGGCCAGCAGCGCCGCGCTGAACTGGCGTTGCCCACCCGCACGCCGAAAGGGCACGACCATGCGTTTGGCCACACGCAGGGATAGCGCCCGATCATGATCGGCCTCCACCAATGCCAGGCTCAGATCGATGCCGGTGGTGACGCCTGCCGATGTGTAGAAGTGGCCGTCGCGCACATAGATGGCGTCATCCAGCATGGTCACCTGCGGGAACAGCCGCTGGAACAAGGGCGCGTCTTGCCAGTGGGTCACGGCGCAGCGCCCGTCCAGCAGGCCCGCCTGGGCCAACACGAATGCGCCGGTGCAGATCGAACCGCATCGGGCCAGGTGATGGGCACTGGCTTGCAACCATCGAATCAGGCGTTTGTCTTGCATGGCGATGGCCGTGCCGTCGCCACCGGCCACAAACAACGTGGCGCTTTTCAGGCTGGCGGGCCTGGGCAGTACTTCTGTCTGCACGGCCAGCCCGCATCCCGATGTAATCAACCCGCCAGAAGTAGAGACAGTGCGCAGCCGATAGCGTGGCCCGCGGCCTGATTTCTCTGCCTCCTGATCTGCCATCGAGAAAACCTGCAAAGGCCCGGCCGCATCCTGTAGCAGAAAACCAGGGAACACGACCATGACGATCTGCATGGTGACGGATTGCGACGAGCGGGTGTTGTTCGGCATGGTTGGCAGATTTTCCATGAATATTGACAAAACAGCCAAACGGCAAAAATCAACAATGCATTCCTGGCATCTAAAACGTGCCTGCCATTTGATGATTGATATTGGAGGACCTCTCTGTGACACACATCGGCTTGCTGCTGTTCCCGCAACTGACCGTACTGGACCTCATCGGGCCTTACGAGGTGTTTTGCCGCCTGCCTGGTGTGCCAGATCAGGTCCACCCGCACACCAGG
>NZ_SCTN01000029.1 GCF_004297345.1 Aquabacterium sp.
CGACGCTCTTCCGATCTCGCCGATGTTCTCGTACTTGTCCTTGAGCTCGACTTCCTTGGCGACAGAGACGCCGTCTTTGGTCACCGTGGGGGATCCATAGGCGCGTTCCAGCACCACGTTGCGGCCCTTGGGGCCCAGTGTCACCTTGACGGCGTTGGCCAGGATATCGACACCGCGCACGATCTTGGCGCGAGCGTCATCACCGAATACGACATGTTTCGCTGACATGTTGATATGTCCTTTACTCTAATCAGCGGTTGGGCTGAGATGTAAGACGCAGATAAGGCGTCACAGCCACATAGCCCTTGGGGAACTTCTGCTTGATCACGTCCGGATCTTGCAGAGAAGGCACGATCACCACGTCGTCGCCATCCTTCCAGTTGCCTGGCGTGGCCACGCTGTGGTGGTCGGTCAATTGCAGCGAATCGACGACACGCAAGATCTCGTCGAAGTTGCGCCCCGTGCTCGCGGGATACGTGATGATCAGGCGCACCTTCTTGGCGGGATCGATCACGAACAGGGAGCGCACGGTCAAGGTGCTGTTGGCATTCGGATGGATCAGGTCATACAGCTCGGACACCTTGCGATCAGCATCAGCAATGATCGGAAAATTGACGACCGTGCCTTGGGTGGTGTTGATGTCAGGAATCCACTTGTCGTGAGACGCCACCGAGTCCACAGACAAGGCGATGACCTTCACGCTGCGCTTGGCAAACTCACCCTTGAGCTTGGCTGTGAGACCCAGTTCGGTGGTGCATACGGGAGTGAAGTCTGCAGGGTGAGAGAACAGTACGCCCCAGCTGTCACCCAACCATTCGTGGAAGCGGATGGTGCCTTCAGAAGAGGCTTGTTCGAAGTCAGGGGCGATGTCGCCGAGTCTCAGGCTGGCCATGGTTTGATCCTTTCGTGCTTGCTTGCAAACTGCCAATCAGTTGTTGCAACGATAGGATCAAGCCCTTATGAGGTGAAGCGCTGATTGCGCATGTATTGATGCACTTAACGGATAAGTGCGCGAGCCTTCTCGACATTGGCCTCGATCGATCGGCGCACCTCGGCATCTGGCGGCACCAAGGCCAGCAACTTCTGCCATTGCGCCACGGCGCGCTTGTAGTCTCGCTGTTCAAAGGCTGCACTGCCAGACAAGGCCAAGGCCTGAATGTGCTTGGGGTCAAGCTTCAAGGCCTGATCGAGCAAGGCTTCTGGCTCGCCGGCCAAGGTTTGCCCTTTGCTCATGCCCAGCGTCACGGCGTAGTCGGTCAGCAGATCCGGGTCTGCCGGCGTCTGCTTCAACAGCCGCTGGTAGGCCAGCACAGCATCATCGAATCGCCCCATGGTCTCGTATGACTTGATCAGCATGCGCCAACCCTTGGGATCGTTGGGCTGAGTCTGCAGGCGCTGTTCCAGGCGCTGCACCATGGCAGCAATCTGCGCCGGACCAACCCCACCTTGCGCGGCGGGCGACGCAGGCGCCTCGTCTGCACGACTCACGGCAGCGACAGGTGATGCGGACAAGGCGGCTGGTTCACCGATCCACAGATATAGCCCTGCGCTCGAAAATGCCAATGCGGTCACCAGCCAGACGGCAGACCAACGCTTGGGCGCAGCAATAGCCGAACCGCCATCATGAGCCACCTGCGTTCGACACAAAGGCCAGATCACGAAAGACGAGGCCACCGCGAGCAAGGCCAGCGAGAGGCTCAAAAAGGCAATTTTCATGGCAATACCTCATCAACAGGCACAACAGAGTCAGACGCATCTGCCTGGGCCTGGCGCCTTTCGCGCCAATGCCAGACAAACAATGTGAGACCCAGGGTCAGCAAGAGCAAAGGACCGGCCCACAACAGCAAGGTGCTTTGATTGACGGGCGGGCGATACAGGACGAAATCGCCATAGCGCTGCACCATGAAGTCCTTGACCTGATCGTCCGTGGCGCCAGCAGCCAGTTGCTGCCGGACCTCATTCTTCAATTGCACGGCCAGCTCGGCTTGAGAGTCAGCAATCGTCTGGTTCTGGCACACAAGGCAACGCAACTCGGATGTCACGCGATTGACATGCTCGTCGAGCTCGGCGGAACCGGGCGCAGTCGCGGCCACGGCAGCCGAGGCCACCACTGCCGACAGCTGTACCGCCAGGCCGCTCGCCAGCCGAGCACACCAACGCGTGCAGCGCAGATCAGCCACGCTTGAGCTCCTTGATCAAGGGCAGGAGCTTGTCCTTGAGCACCTCTGGCGTGATGGGGCCCGTGAACTTGAAACGGATACGGCCTTGCTTGTCAACCACAAAGGTCTCCGGTACGCCGATCACGCCCAGGTCCATGCCTGCGCGACCATCAGCATCAAAGGCCGTGAGCTGGTAGGGATTGCCATGTTCCTTGAGCGTAGCCAGGCCTGCCTCACGCTGGTCCTGATAGTTGAAGCCAATGATGGGCACCACGCCTTGCTTGGCGAAATCCAGCAGCAAGGGGTGTTCCTTGCGGCAAGACGTGCACCACGAAGCCCAGACGTTGAGCAACCACACCTGGCCCTTGAGGTTCTGCGGACCGAAGGACTTGGACGCATCCTCCAGTTGCGTCAGATTGAATGCCGGCACGGGCTTGCCTACCAAGAGAGAAGGGATCTCCTGAGGATCACCGCGCTTGAGTGCAAGCGCCAGGGTGCAGGCCATGGCCAGGAAGAGTCCGATAGGAAGCAGGAAGCGTTTCATGATGTTGGAAAGACAGATGATGTCGAATCAGTGGGGCACTGCGGCCGATTGCCAGGTCGAACCGGGCGTGGCCTGATTGGAGACACGACCTGGCTGAGCTTGCTTGGCACGTTGGCGATAGCGTTTGTCAGCCGCGGCCAGGAGGCCGCCCAGGGCCATGATCAAGACGCCCAGCCAGACCCAGCTCATGAAGGGCTTGACCTGCACCCGAACGCCCCAGGCGCCGTCCGGCGTGGCTTCACCCAGCGACACGTACAGGTCTCGAAGCAGACTTCGATCGATCGCCGCTTCCGTCATGGGAATGCGCTGCACGATGTAAAGCCGTTTTTCCGGATACAGCGTGGCGACATGCTGGGCGCCACGGTTAACCTCGAAAGTGGCACGGGCAGCGATGTAGTTAGGCCCCTTGTTCTTCTCCAAGGACTTGAAGGTGAACACATAGCCTGCGGCACTGACGGACTGCCCTTCCTTCAGACTGCCGTCCTGCACGTGATCAGTCCCCTTCACCAGGGTCACGCCCAGCACGAACACGCCGACGCCAACGTGGGCCACCACCATGCCCCAGAAGGACAGCGGCACAGCACGCCAGCGTTGCGCCAACGACGTACGCCCTGCGCCTGCCTGCAAACGCTGCCAGACATGCAGCAAGCTACCCAGCACGATCCACACAGCCAGCAGCACGCCCACCGCGACGCCCACCGACGTACGCAGTGCCAGCCACAAGGCCGCAGCCAGCGCCACCGATATCAAGGCCGTGCCACGAAGATCCCGCCAGGCACCTTGCCACGAACCCTGCTTCCAGGCCACGAACGGACCCACAGAAATCAATAGCAACACAGGCACCATCAAAGGCACGAACACCGACTCGAAATACGGAGGCCCCACCGAGATCTTGCCTGCACCCAGCGCATCCAGTG
>NZ_SCTN01000245.1 GCF_004297345.1 Aquabacterium sp.
TTTTGAGACTGGGGCATGCCGTTGGCCAGGTTCTGCGCCGTACGGAGAAGCGCCCCACCGTGCTGATTGGCAAGGACACTCGCATTTCTGGCTACATGCTGGAGTCGGCGCTGGAAGCCGGCTTTGCGTCTGCTGGTGTGGATGTGCTGTTGACTGGCCCCTTGCCTACGCCCGGCGTGGCTTATCTCACGCGCGCTTTGCGCCTGAATCTTGGTGTGGTGATCAGCGCATCTCACAACCCGTTTGCGGACAACGGCATCAAGTTTTTCTCGGCCAAAGGCGAGAAATTGCCTGACGAATGGGAAATCGCAGTTGAGGCCGCATTGACCGATGCGCCCAGCTGGGTTGATTCCGCCAACCTGGGCAAGGCGCGCCGCCTAGAGGATGCACGCGGCCGCTATATCGAATTCTGCAAGAGCACTTTTGCCTCCAGTATGTCCCTCAAGGGACTGAAGCTGGTCGTGGATGCGGCTCATGGCGCTGGTTATCAGGTGGCGCCCGAGGTCTTTCACGAACTGGGCGCTGAGGTCATCTCGATTGGTTGCTCGCCCACCGGGCTCAACATCAATGAAGGCGTTGGGGCCACCCACCCTGAAGCGTTGGTGAAGGCGGTTGCGGAGCACGGTGCGCATTACGGCGTGGCGCTGGATGGCGACGCCGATCGGCTGCAGTTGGTGGATGCGCAAGGGCGTCTGTACAACGGCGATGAGCTGCTTTATGTGATGGTGGCTGATCGGCTGGACCAAGGCGAAGCTGTACCAGGCGCCGTGGGTACGCTCATGACCAATATGGCCATTGAGCTGGCCTTGCAGAACCGGGGCATCGATTTCGTTCGTGCCAAGGTGGGCGATCGTTACGTCCTGGAAGAGCTGGTGTGCCGAGGTTGGCAACTGGGTGGCGAAGGATCTGGCCATTTGATCGCGCTGGATCGTCACACCACAGGTGACGGCATCGTCAGTGCTTTGCAGGTGCTGCAGGCCGTGGCCCGCAGTGGCAAGTCGCTAGCGCAGTGGCTGGATGGCGTGAACCTGTTCCCGCAGCGCCTGATCAATGTGCGCTTGAAGGCGGGGCAGGATTGGCGTAGCAGCGCCAAGCTGGCCGATACCCAGAAGACCGTGCTGGCTCAGCTGAACGGCCGTGGTCGGGTATTGATTCGCCCATCGGGCACGGAGCCCTTGCTGCGTGTCATGGTGGAGGCGGAGGATCGCGCACTGGCCGATCAGTGCGCCCAGGCGCTGGCCGATGCCGTTCAAGACTGAACTCCTATTTGCCCATTGAAAAAGCCGGCTGATGAAGCCGGCTTTTTTGTGCCCGAAGCTTGTTGGCAGGCTTATTTTTTGGGCGGGGTCAGCAGGCGGTCAATCACGTGGATGACGCCGTTGCCCGAAGCAATGTCGGCCTTGGTGACCAGCGCGTCATCGACGGTCACGAAATCACCAGCCTTGGACACGGTGACTTTGGCGCCATTGGCCGTGGCGATCTGCTTGCTGCCATCAAAATCGCTGGCCTTCATCAGGCCGGGCACAACGTGATAGTTCAGCAGGCTCTTGAGGTGCTCGGGATCCTTGCTCAGCTTGTCGAGCGTGGCGGCAGGCAGGGCCTTGAATGCTTCGTCAGAAGGTGCAAACACGGTAACTGGGCCGGCGGCTTCCAGGGTGCTTTCCAGGCCAGCTTGCTTGATCAGTTTGGCAAACGTGGTCAGATCGGCATTCGAGTTGGCGGCCACAACCACGTTGGCGGGCGTCGAGGCAATGTCGGTGCTGGCGCAACCTGTCAAAGCAACAGTCAGGGCGATCAAGCTGCTCAGCAGCAGGTGAGGGCGACGATGGCTCATGAAAAATCTCCGTACTAAGTGTTTGCGTCAGATGGTTCCTGAACGCATGGCGGCACGATAGATTTGTCATGTGACCATTGCGTGACCGTTGGATGACGCAGCTGTCACGAAAAGCATGATCCCAAGGGGCTGTGGATTTATGACGATTGTGAAAATCGGTGTCACAGACACGTCACAATCGCCCTCTACAGTTCGCCGCATGGAAATTTGTCTGTCACATGACAGGAAAGGCGTACACATGAGCTTCAAGATGATTCGCACTGCCGCGGCTGTCGCCCTGGCTCTGGTTTCCGGCACCGTTTTGGCCGAGGACGTGACTGGCGCAGGTGCCACCTTCCCCGCGCCGCTGTACGCCAAGTGGGCGTCCGCGTTCAACACCGCCACCAATGTGCGCATCAATTACCAGTCCGTCGGTTCCGGTGCTGGCATCAAGCAGATCAAGGCCAAGACGGTTGACTTCGGTGCTTCCGACATGCCGCTCAAGGATGAAGAGCTGGCCAAGGACGGCCTGGTGCAGTTCCCCACCGTGATCGGTGGTGTGGTGCCTGTGGTGAACATCAAGGGCATCACGCCCGGCCAACTGAAGATGACCGGCGAAGTGCTGGGCAACATCTATCTGGGCAAGATCACCAAGTGGAATGACCCCGCGCTGGTCGCGCTGAACCCTGGCGTGGCCTTGCCTGATGCCGCCATCGCGCCTGTGCGCCGCGCTGACGGCTCCGGCACCAGCTTCATCTTCACGAACTACCTGTCCAAGGTGAACGCCGAGTGGAAAGCCAAGGTTGGTGAAGGCACGGCTGTGAACTGGCCTACGGGTGCCGGCGGCAAGGGCAACGAAGGCGTGTCGGCTTTCGTGCAGCGTCTGCCGAACTCGATCGGCTACGTTGAGTACGCTTACGCCAAGCAAAACAAGATGTCGCACGTGGCGCTGAAGAATGCCGCTGGCAACTATGTTGAGCCTGATGACGCCACCTTCAAGGCTGCCGCTGCTGGCGCCGAGTGGAACAAGTCCTTCTACCAGGTGCTGACCAACCAGTCGGACAAGAACGCGTGGCCTCTCAGCGGTGCGACCTTCATCCTGATGCACAAGGCACAGGAGAAGCCTGCACAGGCTGCCAGCACCTTGAAGTTCTTCGAGTGGGCTTACATCAACGGTGACAAGACTGCTGCTGATCTGGAATACGTGCCGCTGCCTGCGTCGGTGAAGGACCTGGTGCGCAAGCAGTGGGCCAGCATCGCTGACACGGCTGGCAAGGCCGTCTCCTACAAGTGATCGCGCTGTATTGATGCTATCTCTGCGCCGGGCACTTGTTTCGCAGGTGTCCGGCCTTGTTGTTCTCTCTAGTTGTACATGACCCGGATGTTCCCAGCCAACGGAGGCACTCGATGACTGCCATTCTTCCTGCTGACATGGATGATGCCAATGCTCCGCCTTCTCGTGGCACCAAGGGCCGCCCTATGACGAATCCTCCTTCCCGTCGCGTCAATCTGCCGTGGGCCGACGCTGTGTTTGCCGGCCTGGCTCGTGCTGCCGCCTTGCTGACACTGGCTTTGTTGCTGGGCATCATCGGCTCCTTGATCGTGGGCGCGTGGCCTGCCATCAAGACATATGGCATCAGCTTTCTGTGGCGCACCGAATGGGATCCTGTTCAGGAGCAATTCGGTGGCCTGGTGATGATCTACGGCACGCTGATGACCTCGTTCATCGCGCTGTTGATCGCGGTGCCGGTGTCCTTCGGTATCGCCATGTTCCTGACAGAGTTGTCGCCTTCGTGGTTGAAGCGCCCGCTCGGGATCGCAGTTGAAT
>NZ_SCTN01000246.1 GCF_004297345.1 Aquabacterium sp.
TCGACCTCCAGCCCGGCTTGTTGCAGGAAGGCTTGCGCCACCATCTGATTGAGCAGGTTGTCTTCCACCAGCAGCACGCGGCAGCCTCTCAAGGCCTCGCCTTGTTGGGCCAGCAAGTGGGCCGGGGAGGCTTGCTGCTGCGGTGCCGACTGATGGTTGGCGCGCGCGTGTGTCAGCGTCTTGATCAGGACGCCGGGCAAGACGGGCTGTGACAGCAGTGTGTCCACGGGCGCGGTGCCAATGGCATCCAGAAGCGCCTGGCGTTCGAAGCCGGGGACAATGCCGATGATGGGCGTGAGCGGACCTTCATGTTGACGCAACTGGTCTCGCAAGACGCGCACGGTGTCCGCGGCGTGCGCATCGGCTTCTTGCCAATTGACGAGCACCGCGTCGAAAGGCTGGCCCACTTGCGCACTGTTCATGATGTGCGCGCAGGCCATGTCCAGATCGTCGGACACGGTGACCACATGGCCGTGCGCTTGCAGCATGCGGCTGAGTGAGGGCAGGTTCGCGTGTCTGGCGCCCACCAGCAGCACCTTGTGGGGCTCGCTCGCCGCCGTGGGCATCGACGGCGCAGGCGCGGTCAACAAGGGGATCTCGAACCAGAACTCGCTGCCTTGCCCCAGGCTGCTTTGCACGCCGATCTGGCCTTCCATCATCTCGACCAGTCGTTTGCAGATGGCCAGTCCGAGGCCTGTGCCTCCAAAGCGCCGCGTGATGGAGACATCGCCTTGCGCAAAGGCCGCAAACAGCGCCTGGCGGCGTTCGGGGTCAATCCCGATGCCGGTGTCGCGCACGGCAAAGCGCAGCATGTCGCCTTCTGCACACACGACCAGGTGGATGCCGCCCTTGTCCGTGAACTTCACGGCGTTGCCCACGAGGTTGTTGATGATCTGCGAGAGGCGCAGCGGATCACCAATGATGTGCGTGGGCAGCGGTTCGACCAGCTCGATACTGAAGTGCAGGCGCTTTTGGGCCATGCGGCCTGAGAACAGGTCCGCCACGCGCTGCAAGGTCTCTTCCAGATCGATGTCGGTTTGCTCCAGCATCATCTGGCCCGCTTCGACCTTGGCGTAGTCCAGCACATCATCGAGGATGCCCATGAGCGCCAGCGCGGAGTCATGAACGCGTTCGATGTGACCATAGGCCGCCGGTGGCAAGGCCTCTTCCAGCGCCAGGCGCGAGAGCCCCACGATGGCATTCATCGGCGTGCGGATCTCGTGGCTCATATTGGCCATGAAGGCGCTGGTGATGCGGGCGGCTTCCTGCGCCGTGTTGCGGGCATTGACCAGCGTTTCGTGCAGGATGTTCTGTTCGGTCACGTCGCGCGCGATCACCAGCAGATGAAGCTCTTCACCTCGGGTCAGGCGGGCAAGCGACCAGGCCAGGTGCACGAGGCGATCGGGCGCGAGCTGCATGGCGATCTCGAGATGGCGGGTCTGTCCGTCGGCCAGCGTGGCTTGTGCTTCGTCGAGCAAGACGTTGGCCGGGCCTGTGGCCAAGGCCGCCAGGCTTTGTCGCTTGAGTTGGGTCAGGCTCATGCCCGTCAGCGAGGCCATTTCATCGTTGGCCAGCACGCATTGACGGTCCGCTCGGTAGACGGCCATGCCGATGGGCGAGTTGCCGATCACGGCTTCCACAAAGTGCAGCAACTCTTCAACGCGGGCTTGTGCGGCCTTGATCACCGTGATGTCTGTGATGGTCACGTAAAAGCCGGCCACCTCGCCAAACTCGTTGGCATCCGGGCGGTACTCGGCCTGGAGGTGGCGTGTCTTGATGCCATTGGTGCCCGGCAGGGTGTGTTCAAACAACTGTGCCTGGCCGTGTAGCGCGTACTCGATATAGGGCTGATGGATGCGGTACATCTCGTCGCCGATGGCATCGCGCACGCGCATGCCGGGCAGGTGCTCGGGCAGAAGGCCGAACCAGGCTTCATGAGCGCGGTTGCCAAAGCGCACGCATTGCGCCGCATCCCAATAGCCGATCAGGCTGGAGGTGTGGTCCAGCAGATCTTGCAGATCACGCTCACGCTGCCGGATGGTGGCCGCCTGGGCTTCCACACGCCGTTCCAACTGGCGATGCATGTCATCGAGTTCGCGGCGCAACTGGTGATGTTCCAGGCTGCGCAGCACCGAGCGCACCAGGCTGTCGGCGCTGAGGTGCAGCTTGGAGAGGTAGTCGGCGGCGCCTTCTTGCAGCGTCTGCACCACCAGGGCTTCGTTGCCCGCACCCGTGACCATGATGACCGGGCAATCCTGGCAGGCCTCCTTGCGCAGGCGTTGCAGCAGATCGGTGCCGGTGGTGTCGCCCAACTGGTTGTCCAGCACCACGCAGTCAAAGGGATGCGCGCGCACCATGCGCAAGGCCTCTTCACCCGATGCAGCTTCGTGTGTGACGACCTTGACCGGCGAGCGTTGCATATAGCGCTGCACACGTTCCCGATCCACATCGTCGTCGTCGACCACGAGCAGGTGCAGAGGGTTGGTGGGGGCGTTCACGGCAGGGCTCTGGTTCATGGCAGTTTGATGGCGCATTGGTAGCTCTGCAGCAGCGCAACCAGTTTCGAGAACTGAGGCCCGACGGCTGACTTCACCATATAGCCTGCGATGTTCTCGTGATAGGCGCGGGTGCGGTCTGATTCGTCGTCAGAGGTGGTCAATACGAACACGACTTCGTCGTGCAGGCGGGGGTCGGTGCGCAATGCCTGGAGGAACTCGAAGCCGTTCATGCGCGGCATGTTGAGATCGAGCAGGATCACGCGGGGCCGGGGTGCAGCCTGGCTGGCATGCTCGCCGCGCAGGATCTCCAAGGCATGCAGCCCATCTTGCGCCCAGAGCAAGGGCACCGTCAGGCCGGCCTTGTCCAGACTGCGTCTGACCGATTCTGCGGCCACGTCGTCATCTTCGATCAACAAGATGCTGAGCGGATCAGACCTGGTCATGACTGGTTCTCCTTTTGAAGCGGGGCCAGTCGAAGCGGAAGCAGGCGCCACGGCCATCGCGCACCGGCGACTGCACATCGATGCGGCCACCGTGTACTTCGACGAGGCGTTTGGTCAAAGCCAAGCCAATGCCCGAGCCCCCACGCTCCGATGAGGTGAGTGTCTGGAAGAGCTTGAAGATGCGGGCTCTGGCTTGTTCCGGCACGCCGGGTCCGTCGTCTTCCACCTCAATGCGGCAATGCACATCGTCCACACTGGCGCGCACGGTGATGTGCCCCTGAGGCCGATCGTGGTGTTTGAGCACGTTGCTCAGCAGGTTGCGCAGCACGGTCTCCAGCGGCACGCGCGCTGTTTGCAGGGGCGGCACATCCAGCTCCAACTGGACCGTGAAGCCTGGCGGCGGAGGCTGCAACTCCAGGATGCCCTTGACCAGCGCGTGCAGATCGACCTGTGTGAACTCTGTAGCGGCACGGCCAGCGCGCGCATAGCGCAGCAGATCGTCAATGAGGCGGTCCATACGCTGGATGCGCTGGTTCACGCGTTGCAGATTGCGGGTGACATCGGCGGGTACCTCCTCCCCCAGATCTGCGCCTATCCACTCGATCAGATCGGCGATGCCCCGCAAGGGTGAGCGCAGATCGTGAGAGGCCACGTAGGTGAACTCCTGCAGATCGGCGTTGACTTGCCTGAGCTCCAGCTCCAGACGTTTGCGCACGCTGATGTCGCTGATCACCACCAGGGTGGACAACTGCCGGTTCCAACGCACGCGGCTGAGGCCGATCTCGACGGGCAGTTCAGTGCCATCAGCATGCAGGGCCGTGAGGTCTCTCCCTTGGCCCATCATGCGGGCCTCGCCGGTCAGCGTATAGCCGTGCATCAGGGCGCCATGTCGGGGCCGATAGCGCTCGGGCAGCAGCATCTCCAGAGGTTGTCCTGCCAGGGCAGCGCGGTTGTGGCCCAGCGATTCGGCCAGCACGCGGTTGGCCATGACGATGTGCCCCGCGTCATCGACGATGAGCTGGCCATAGGGGGATGCATCGAACATGCCTCTGAAGGCTGATTCCAGGCCGAGGCGTTCGCTGATGTCCACGACCGAGGCCAGCACCAGCAGGCCTTGCGCAGCGGGCAGCGGATTCAGGCCGATCTCGACGGGGAAGTCGTGCCCATCGGCATGGCGCGCGAACAGCACACGGCCTGCGCCCATGGGGCGGGGCTCGGGATGGGCCATGAAGCTGTCGCGCAAGCCCGCGTGTTCCGTACGCAGCGGGCCGGGCAAGAGCGCATCAACCGATGAGCCTGTCAGGGCATCAACCGTGCAGCCGAACATCCTCGCCAGCGCTTCGTTGGCAGCCACGATGAGGCCCGCCTTGTCGACCAGCACAAAGCCATTGGGTGCGGCATTGAACGCGCGGGCCAGCAGTTCAGGCGAGGGGCCCGCTGCCGACTCGGTGGATGTGTTGACCATGACGCCCTCATTTATTCGTGA
>NZ_SCTN01000247.1 GCF_004297345.1 Aquabacterium sp.
CTGGGTACACGTCCTCCGACGCCGGCAATGCAGGACATCTCGGCGATACCTTCTCGGTCCAGCCGCACGGCCAGGTGATTGGCCAGTTGTGCGGCGCTCGAACAACCGGAACAAGCGTAGACCAGGGCCTGGTGCGCGGTGTCTCTTGCCATGGCTGCATCCTCAGTTGCGTGATCTGTTGCGACGCCTCGTCCCGAGCGCTTGGTCGGGATGGCGGCGATGCCATGACCAGATGGCACTGATCACGGTCAGGGCAAAGACGACGATGGCGAGCGCATTGAGTGCGCTGCCTCGCGCTTGCCAGCTTGCATCCCCGTGGCCCAATGCCAATCGCATGAACAGTGACAGGTGCAGGAGCAGAAGGGGTAAGTAGAAGCGGGCGTCCACATGCAGCTTCACGCGCGCAACGGCCGGCAGGATCACTGGGGCGTGCCCCATCACCATGCTCATGATGAAGCCCAGCGCCAGTGCGTGCAGTGCGGCATCTCGTGTTGATTGGCCCAGGCCTAGCGCCATCCAGCACAGACCGGATACGCCCAGCCATACATAGCCAGACAGGAGGCACACGGCCATGTAGCGGCTCAGGCCTTCGGCCTTGATTGTGTGTCGGGCAATGTCAAAGCGCATGAGCCACAAGGCCAGGGCCAGCAGGCCCGCGCCAAACAGCACGCAACCGATGTCATCTCTCCACTCTGTGAGCAAGGTGCCTGCCAGCACGATGGTCAAGGCTGTGCCCAGCAAGGGGCGAGACCATGCATGCGGGCGCGTCAGGCGGGCCATCTCCAGGCGCTCCGCCGCAATAGTGACTACGAGATACGCGAACCAGGCCGTCAAGGTGGCATTGTGCAAGCCGTGGTGCATGAAGCGCAGGTTGCCCCCCAGCCATAGCAAGGCCGACAAGAGCAGCAGATAGGTGTGAATGGCCGACTGTTTGCCAATGATGAACACGTTGACCAGAAGGAACACCGCTGCTGCCAGCATAAAAAGCCAGAGGCCGGCGTTTGTGTGGCCTGTGACCAGCAGCAGGCCGCCCAGTGCCGACGAAATGGGCGCCAGGAAGGCCCATGGTGCGTGCAGCGCCACGGCACGTTCAATGCCGATCACGGTGCCCAGGAAGCCGCAGATCATCAGAGCTGCATGCAGGCTGGCCGTGGTCATGATCCATTCGGATGGGATGGCCTGGAACACCGGTACACCGGCCCGCAACAGCCCGCCCACCATGCCGGACAAAAGGCTGAAGGCGATCAGGGCGATCATGCCGGGGCGAAGCACCCGGCTGGCCAGAGGAAACATCAAGGCACTCACTTACCAGTTCATCAAGGCGCGGGCGCGAGGGCTCATGCGCTCGGGTGTCCATGCGGGCTCCCACACCAGTTCAACTTCGATGCTCACTTCAATGGGAAACAGCTGCTCCAGTTCAGCATAGACCTCATCGAGCAGCATGTCCGTCACAGGGCAGGCTGCGGAGGTCATGGTCATGAGCACATGCACCTTGTCCGGCGTCACGGTGAGCCCATAAATTAGCCCTACGTCGACGATGGACAAGGACAGTTCGGGGTCGACCACGCGACGCAATGCCTTGATGATCGGTTCCCGCATCGCTTCGTCGCCACTGTAGTTGGAGATGATCGATTCGCTCATGGGTCTGCTGTCCTTTGGACATCGCTGTAGAGGGCCTTTGGAGCGCGATGCTAGGGCAATCGCGAGGGCGCTTTCACAGCTTCGCCATCTGCCTTGCGATGCGTCAATCGGGCTTTACCTTGCTTATTTCGGGATGACTACTCCTTTCGAACTACGGCACCA
>NZ_SCTN01000248.1 GCF_004297345.1 Aquabacterium sp.
GGCCGGTGCTGGAGGCCGCCTTTCCTCAGGCCGAAGCGTGTCTGGCTGCGTCCGCCGAGCGCGTTCAGGATGTCCTGCCTGTTGTGGATGCGTGGGCTGAGGGGCTGGTGGCCTCGCTGCAGCTTGACGATGCCGATGCTGACGGTGCCACTGAAATGGGACCAGGGCTTGACGCGGAGCGGTGGGCCGAGTTGTCCGGTGCGCAGCGGCGCCTGGCATTGGCGCATTGGTACCGTGGCTGGCGCGCGCAGGGGCTTTCAGCCAGTTGGTTGCAGCGTTTGGCTCATGAGGTGCCTGGCTTGGTATATCGCCAACATGCAGCGCAATGGCCTGAGATTGCGTTGGCCTTGTATCGGGGTGTGTTGCGCCCGCTGGGTCCGACTCCGGGTGCACGCGGCGATGGTCATGGGCAGGGCTTGAAGGGCAGCGCTGCGTTGCTCGCCGGGTGTGATGGCGCCTTCAATATCGACACACCCGGGGATCACGTGCTTGCTCCCTGGCATGGGGTTTTGCGGGTGACCGAGGTGGCGCAGGGCGGTGTCAATCCTGAGTTGCTGGCCCATGCTCGGGCGCTTGCTCGGTGCGGCGGGGAGCAGTTCCAGATGGGGCCAGGCAGGCCACCGAGGGCCTTGAAGAAGCAGTTCCAGTCAGCGGGCGTGCCTGAGTGGCGTCGCACTGGCCCTTTGATCTGGGCTGGGGATCAACTTGTTTTTGTACCCAGCCTGGGGGTGGATGCCCGTTGCCTGGCGCCGCAAGGTAGCCCCCAGTGGGGCCTTGAATGGGTGGCTGAGGGCACCTGAATGCCGGGTTTTTGACGGCAGGCGTGCCCATGAGGCTAAAATCGAGAGTTTGATCGCGCACGCATTTCTGGTTTCCTGGGATGTTTCCTTTGTGATTTCATCGTGGTTACCTCGTGTGTTAGGGCGTGCGGTCTTTTTCAACAACAACTGACATGGCACTGATCGTTCACAAATATGGCGGCACGTCGATGGGCTCTACCGAGCGCATCCGCAACGTGGCCAAGCGCGTGGCCAAGTGGGTGCGGGCGGGTCATCAAATCGTGGTCGTTCCATCGGCCATGAGCGGTGAAACCAACCGTCTGCTGGGCCTGGCCAAGGAACTCTCCGCGAACCCCAGCGCTCGCGAACTCGACATGATTGCCGCTACCGGTGAGCAGGTGTCGTCCGGTTTGCTGGCCATTGCGCTGCAGGCCGAAGGCCTGGAGTCGGTCAGCTACGCTGGCTGGCAGGTGCCCATCAAGACCGATTCCGCCTTTACCAAGGCGCGTATCGAGAGCATCGATGACGCCCGCGTCCGCGCCGATCTGGCTGCCGGCAAGGTGGTGGTGATCACGGGCTTCCAGGGTGTGGACCCTGAGGGCAACATCACGACCCTGGGCCGTGGCGGGTCGGACACCTCGGCTGTGGCTGTGGCTGCGGCCATGAAGGCCGACGAGTGCCTGATCTATACCGACGTGGACGGTGTCTACACGACCGATCCCCGTGTGGTGCCTGATGCTCGTCGCCTGAGCGCCATCAGCTTCGAAGAGATGCTGGAGATGGCCTCTCTGGGCTCCAAGGTGCTGCAGATCCGCTCGGTGGAATTCGCCGGCAAATACCGTGTGCCCCTGCGCGTGCTGTCCAGTTTCACGCCCTGGGATATCGATCTGGCTGAAGAAGCCAAGTCGGGCACGCTCATCAGTTTTGAGGAAGACGAGAAAATGGAACAAGCCGTTGTGTCAGG
>NZ_SCTN01000030.1 GCF_004297345.1 Aquabacterium sp.
GGACACCATCCTCGTGGGCGATTCGCTGGGCATGCTGGTGCAGGGCCACGGCAGCACCGTGCCTGTGAGCATCGATGACATGGTCTATCACACGCGCTGTGTGGCCCGAGGCAATCGCACCGCCTGGGTGATCGGTGATCTGCCTTTTGGCAGCTACCAGGAAAGCCGCGAACAGGCCCTGCGTTCCAGTGTGGCGCTGATGCAGGCGGGGGCCCACATGGTCAAGCTCGAAGGCGGCGGCTGGACGGCCGAGACCGTGCACTTCCTGACCGAGCGCGGCATCCCCGTTTGTGCTCACCTGGGCCTGACCCCACAAAGCGTGCACGCCTTGGGTGGCTACCGCATCCAGGGCCGTGACGAGGCCGGCTCGCAAACCTTGCGCAAGCACGCTCGCGAACTGGCGGATGCCGGTGCGGCCATGATGGTGCTGGAGCTGATGCCGTCAGCTGTGGCGCGCGATGTGCAATCCGACAACCCTGGCGTGATGACGATTGGCATCGGCGCAGGGCAGGGTACAGCCGGACAGGTGCTCGTGCTGCACGACATGCTGCACGTGACCCGAGGCAAGCTGCCGCGCTTTGTGCGCAACTTCATGGCCGAGGGTGGCTCTGTTGAAGACGCCGTGCGTCGTTATGTGGCCGCGGTGAAGGATGGCTCCTTCCCTGATGAAGCCGTGCACGGTTACTGATTGATTTCTTTGCTGAGCTGTTTATGAAGATCATCCACACCGTGGCCGAGTTGCGTGCCGAGTTGGCTTCGCATCCTTCTGCACCCGCATTCGTGCCCACCATGGGCAATCTGCATGAAGGCCATCTGGCCCTGATCGCCCAGGCCCGTCAACTGGTGGCCGGCAGCGGCAGCCCGGTCGTGGCCAGCATCTTCGTCAACCGCCTGCAATTCGGGCCCAACGAAGACTTTGACACCTACCCGCGCACCCTGGAGCGCGACGCCAAGCTCTTGCAAGAAGCCGGCTGCGACATCCTGTTTGCGCCCTCTGAGGCCGAGTTGTATCCCCAGCCGCAAGGCTACAAGGTGGTGCCGCCCACCGAACTGGCTGACATTCTGGAAGGTGCCTTCCGCCCCGGCTTCTTCACGGGCGTGTGCACCGTGGTCCACAAGCTGTTCAACCTTGTGCAACCTCGCATTGGTGTCTTCGGCAAGAAGGACTACCAGCAGCTCATGATCATTCGCAACATGGTGGCGCAGATGGGCTTGCCCATCGCCATCCAGGGCGGCGAGACCTTGCGTGCCGATGACGGCCTGGCCTTGTCGTCGCGCAACGGCTATCTCAGCGCACCCGAGCGCGCTGAAGCCGTGCAGATGATCACCGCCTTGCGCGCCGTGAAAGAGCAGGTCAATGGTGCGCGCAGTGCTGGCGGCTTGAACCAGGCGCGCGTCGCCGAGATCGAGCGGCAGGCCGTGGCCGCCCTCGATGCACGTGGCTGGAAGACCGACTACGTGATGGTGCGCCGCCAGCGTGATCTGCTGCCGGCCACTGACGCCGAACTGGCGCAAGGCGAGCCCTTGGTCAGTCTGGCTGCTTCGCGATTGGGCAAGACGCGCCTGATTGACAACCTGGAACTCTGAGATCAGGCCAGCCCTGCGCCCATCAGCCAGTTGAGAAAGACGGCTTGGGCGGCTTGTTCCAGCTTGTCGCCCCATTGCACGCTGTCTGCGCGTAGCTTGGCCAGGTCGATATTTGCAGCCGTCAGCTCGGCGGTGTGGCCAATCAGCCAGCGCTCGATCTGCTTACCTTGCGCTTCCAGATGGCATTGCAGGCCCAGCACGGTCTTGCCGATGCTGAACACTTGATGGCGCACCAACTTGGTTGAGGCCAGCAAGGTGGCGCCTTCCGGTAGATCGAAGGTGTCGCCGTGCCAGTGCAGCACCTGGTTCTCGCAGGCTGACAAGGCTTGCAGGCACGAGGCTTCGCCCTCCGGCGTGAGTTGCAAGGCATCCCAACCGATCTCCTTGGCCGGGCCGGGGTAGACGCGCTGGCCACTGGCCGCTGCGATCATCTGCGCACCCAGGCAGATGCCTACAAGTGGCTTGCCGGACTGCAGGCGCTCTCGCACCCTGGCCAGCTCATCGGTGATGAAAGGGTAGCGGTCCGATTCATACACGCCGATGGGACCACCCAACACCACGACCAGATCAGCCTGAGCCCACTCGGCTTGAGCCTGGGGGTTGGCCAGATCATCGACGCCGGCTTGCCGATATTGAATCGAGAAGCCCGATGCGCGCAGCACCGGTTCGAGCGAGCCGAGGTCTTCAAAACTCACGTGTTGCAAGGCCAGACAAATGCGGGTCATAGCGTCTCCAGAAATGCCACGACCTCATTTTCCACGCGCGTGCGTTTCATGGGCGGCAGGCTCTGCCATATCCGACGGCCGTAAGGCTTATCGATCAGGCGTGTGTCGCAGATCATCAGCACACCGCGGTCGGTTTCGCCGCGAATGAGGCGGCCCGCACCTTGTTTCAAGGCAATGATGGCTTGCGGTACCTGGTGCTCCATGAAGGGGTTGCCGCCTTGCTGCGACAGCAACTCCAGCCGTTTGGCCAGCACGGGATCATCTGGCGGTGCAAAGGGCAGCTTGTCGATCACGACCAGCGTCAGTGCATCGCCCTTTACATCGATGCCTTCCCAGAAGCTGTGGCTGCCCACCAGAACGGCATTGCCCGCGCGGCGAAAGTCTTCCAGCAAGGTGGGGCGCGGTGCATCGCCTTGTTGCAGTACCGGGAAGGGATCCCCCGATTCGCCAAATAGCTTCTTGAGCCGCTCTGTCGCCTTGGCCACAGCGCGCAGGCTGGTGCACAGCACAAAGGCGCGGCCACGGTTGGCGCGGATCAAGGGCAGCGCAGCATCGATCACGGCGTCTGTGTGGCCAGGGTCTGAAGGTTGCGGCATGGCTTGCGGCACATACAGCATCGCCTGGTTGGCGTAGTCATACGGGCTGGACCACGAGTGGCAGGCGGCGTCGTCCAGGCCGAGCGCATGCGTGAAGTGGCCGAAGTCCTTGCGCACAGCCAATGTGGCCGAGGTGAAGATCCAGGCGCGTCGCGGCACACCTGGCACACTGCCAGCCGCTTGATTCGCCTTGCCTGAGTTTGTCGTTGGCGCTCCGGCGTTGTCGGCCCCGGCCATCAAGGACTGCAGGTCATCTTCCTCATCATCGCCAGCGGGGCCATCGTCATCCCAGGGCAGCTCTTCCAACTCGGCGTTGCGTGCCAGTGCACCTTCGACGTCATCCTCATCGGGCTCTTCATCGGGCGCCATCTCGATCTTGTCCTGGCCTAATCCGAGTCGCTGCCGACGAAACACATCGGCCACGGAGATCGGCGTGCGGTGCAGTTGCACACCATGCGTGCCCACATCCACCCAGCACAACTCGGGCTCGCTGCTGCGCTCGGGGGCGCCCCAGGCGCACAGGCGCTGCATCAGCGCATCACTGCGGCGATGCAACTGGGCCAGATCGGGGCTGCGTTCGGCCTGGCTGTCGAGCACCTCGCGCACATGCATCAGCGTTTCGCGCAGGTTGAGCAGCGCGGCGTGCAGGGGGTGGTCATCGCCCAGTTGTGCAAAAGCCATGCGCTGCATCTGCGGGCCAAAGCACAGCCGCAGATCGCGTGTGCATCGCTCAAGCGGTGACAGCACATCGTTCCAATTCGCGCCATCACGTGCTTGCGCTTGCCCTGTGGCCAGCGTGTCGCGCAGGAGATCCAGCAACTGCGCCGTCGAGATCGAATCGCCGAAGAACAAGGTGGCCGTATCGGGCAACTGGTGCGCTTCGTCGAAAACAATGGTCTGCGCGTTGGGCAGCAACTCGGGCACACCTTCTTCGCGCAGCATCAGGTCGGCAAAGAAGAGGTGGTGGTTGACCACGACCACATCGGCATCCTGCGCTTCGCGGCGCGCCTTGATGACGAAGCAGTCGTTGTAGTGCTTGCATTCGCTGCCCAGGCAGTTTTCGCGTGTGGACGTGACGCGCGCCCAGATCGTGGCGTGCTCTGGCACCTGCGTGCACTCGGCTTTGTCGCCCGTGGGCGAGAGGTGGATGAAGCGATTGATGGCACTGAGGTCGCGCACTTCCTGCTTGCTCGCCAGCAAGGTGGCGTCCTGATTGGCGCGATCGAGATGGTGCCAGCACAAGTAATTGCTGCGGCCTTTCAGTAAAGCCGTCTTGATGGGGACGGCCAGGGCATCTCGCACGGCGGGCAGATCGCGGTGGTAGAGCTGGTCTTGCAGCGCCTTGGTGCCGGTCGAGACGATGACTTTGCCACCCTCAAGCAAAGCCGGCACGAGGTAGGCGGCTGTCTTGCCCACACCAGTGCCGGCCTCCAGCACCACGGTGCTGGCCTGGCGGATCGCTTCCTGAATGGCTTGTGCCATTTCAATCTGTTCGGTCCGCACACGGTAGCCGTCAAAGGCACGCGCGAGCGGGCCTGATTCGGAAAACAAGGTGGGCAGGTCCATATCGGTATTCAAGCTGGCGTCCCGCTATTGTCAGGGCGGGACGCAGGCTTTTCCGCCCCTCTGATGGGCGGGCGATGATCGAACTGAGGGGCGTGGAGAGCCTGTCGATCAGGGCGCCGCGCGAACCACGCTGGCTTGCAAGGCGCTGCTCAGCGTCTCGATGCAGTCCTGACGGTGTGCGTTGGCCGTGCTGTTGGGATCTCCGCCGCGCTCTGACTTGATTTGTGCCAGGAGCTTCACAGCCTGTTGACGCAAGATGGCGCGCACATCGGCCCGTGCACTGGTGCTTCGAACCACCGATGTAGCCAGTCGGTTGACGTAATCGCGTTGCAGATTGCGGCGGGCGCTTTCGGTGCCCGCAGGCAGATCCTTGTCGGACCAGACGACTTCCATCAAGGCTCGATGCAGTTCGCGCAAGGTCAGCGGTTGTTTGTCCTTGTCGCGCGTCTTGTCGATGTTGTCGAGCAGGCGTTCAGCCAAGGCTTCACTCATCAGGTAAGCCTGAACGTCGCGTTGCAGTACCAGCATTTGTTCAGCTACCGAGAAGTCGGTAGGCACCGGCGTGTGACCGTCGCCACCTTCCTGCCGATCCAGGTAGTCAGGCGCGAGGCGGCGTAGCAGCGCAGGCGGTAGATTCAAGGCCTGAGGCGACAGGAAGCCGCTCATCAGCAGGTCCAGTGCAGCGCGCTGTTGCGAAGAGGGCAGGGGATCCAGAAGATCTCGACCACTGCCTGGCGCGTCGCGGCGCGTGACCACGCCACCCACCTGGCGCAACAGGATCTGGCTGGTTCGTGCCATGTCACGCAGACCGTAACCCACGCTGCGGCGCAGCAAGGTCACGTCATCCTGGGGCGTCAAGGTGCGCGCACTTTGACGCTGGAAGAGATCGTGCACGATGGCCAGCCTGGTGCGGGCGAAGGCAACCGGGTCATTGCCCAGATCGAAGACCAGCGATTGGGGGTCCAGGCCCAAGGCGTTGTCTTCATCTGTGCCAAACGCCAGTGCATCTGTTTGTGCTGGATCGGCACTGCGCAGGGCAATGTCCTGCAGTGCTTTCTTGGCGGCGGTCAGATCGTCTGGAAGAGGCTTGTAGCCATACTCGATGGCCCAGTAATCGTAGGGACCCAAGGTGGTTTGGAAGGGCATGCCGGCGCGCTGACCGGGCATGGGCAGGTTGATCGGGGCGTAGTCCATCACCGAGGCGCTGTTGCCTTTGGTGCGGGTCAGTTCCGGGTCGGTCAACTCCTGTGCGGAGTGCCAGCGCGAAGCCCTGAAGTTGTGGCGCAAGCCGAGCGTGTGCCCGACTTCATGCATGGTGGTGTCCTTGAGGTAGGCCAGCACAAAATCCTTGACCTGAGGGCTGTCCGGATCGAGTACGCCCTGTGATTCCAGTACATCCAGCGCGAGCCCGAGCTGCTCAGCCGCTTCTTGGCCGTGCTGGCACGCATCAGCAGGCATGTGATCGGCTTGCGTTGTGTTGTTGCTCGCGATGAACTGGCTGCGTACAGTTCGGATCGCCCGCGAAGACAGGCTTTCCAGCGCGATATCTGCATCGAGGATCTCGCCTGTGCGCGGATCCACATGAGTCGGGCCAATCGCCCCGAACAGTGGGCCGCTGTTGGTCATCCAGCGAATGGATGTGTGACCGGTTTCCAGTGTGTCGAAGGGCTTGTCGGTCGGCGGTGTTTTGACCTCGATCGCGTTCTTGAATCCGATGGCTTCAAAAGCCTTGTTCCATTCCAGGATCCCTTCCGTGATAGTGGGTCTGTAGGCCTCAGGGATGCTGGGATCCAGCCAGAAGACGATGGGGTGTACCGGTTCGGACAGTGGCGCAGCAGGATCCTTCTTTTCCAATCGCCACCGGTTGATGTAGCGCTGGCGTGGCGTGCGAGCCAGATCGTCGGTGAAGTCTGCCACGGTGGTGGTGAAGTAACCGACGCGCGGGTCTGCCGCACGCGTGCTCATGGGCTTGTCAGGCAGGGCCGACAGGCTGTAGTGCACGGTGATGAACATGCTGCGAGGATCAGGCACGGACAACGGCACCGAGGAGATGGGCATGCCAGGCAAGGCTGGGCCGGCTGCAATCCCGGCCGTGGCGAAATGCTGGGACACCTCAAACACCAGCGATGTGTTTTGCGAGCGCGCCTCCTGCAAGGAGGAGTTGCGCACGTCCAAGCCATAGCTTTGGCGATAGGTGCGCTGCAGGTGTTGGGCGACGCCCAGCAGGTCACTCAAGAGTAGGGCGTTGGCCTCGATCAGCACGGCGCCAGACTTGGCATTCGGCGCGCTGGCCAAAGGCACGCTGCCCAGCAGGCTGGGGGAGAACGCTGCCTGAACGGCACGAGCCTGGGGTGACCCCTTCTGCGCGGTGTAAGCACTGTTGATGGCCAGCAGTTGAACCTGCTGTTGAACCTTGCGGAACTCGACCCATTGTGGTCGGCCAACCTGTGCCCAGCGGCTTTGCATCAGGCCACCAAACACGCCGGCTTCACCGATGCCCGACGCCAGCTTGGGAGACAAGAAAAATGACTTGCCGAATGCGTTCGGTGCAAGTTCGATCCAGATTTTTTCCTGACGCTTCCAGATCGGCAGCAAACCGTCCTGGCGTTCTGCGCCCTTGATGACGGCCTCAAAAGGTGGCTGCTGAGGGGCTTGGGGACTTGCTGCGCTGGCGTTGGCTGTTGCCATCATTGCCGGAGACGGCGCCGACGCAACTGTCGCTTGTCCGTTGCTCATGGTGGGGCCTGGCATAGCGCCAGGCTTCATGGGCCCATTGCTGTTGAGCGTGCTGCAAGCGCTGAGCGTCAGGGTCATCAGAACCGCTTGGACCATGGGCCTGAGCGCCCAGGTCAAGACGGGTTGCCGCCTGTTGTTCGCAGTCAGGGAGGGGTGGGCATATCGCGTCATGGGTTGGGACCATACCACTGACACACCGTGCCATTGCTTGCCAGAAACCAAGAAAAAACCCGGCTGATGCGGTGCATTCAGCCGGGTTCATATTCGCTTAAGCGCTTGCCGTATTACTGCGTAGGAGCTGGGAACCAGTCCTTCACGAATGCCAGGCCAGGGTAGTCATGAATCAGCAGCGGGCCGAAGGACACCACCACGAGACCCACGGTGATCACGGCCAAAGGCAGGATCCAGCGCTCGTAGCGACGGTAGAAGCCCATGTGCTTCACTTCTTCGTCGGCCTCCGTCACTTCCTCTTCGCCGATCACCTGACGTGTCAGCAGCTGGTTCAGCGCCACAGGCGGCAGCAGGTAGCCCAGTTCGAACGCGACCAGGGTCATCATCCAGAAGTGCAGCGGATCGATGTTGTTGGCGTAGGCGATCGGAGCCAAGGTGCCAGACACCAGCACCACAGCGCCGAACGGATCCATGATCATGCCCAGAATCACCTTGGTCACAACCAGGAAGGCCATGGCCGTCCAGTGGTTCTCGAAGACCTTGGGGAAGAAGCCCATGACTTCGGAGCGTTCGATCACGCCACCCATGGCCAGCGACAGGGTCATCAGGCTGAGCAGGGCGCCAATGTGACCGATGGTCTCATTCGTGGCATAGCGGATTGACGTTTCAACGCCGTCTTGACGATGGCTGGCGTAATCAGGTGTGAGCTCGGCCTTGCCCTTGTTGGTCATCTTGTCGTAGACCAGGATCAGGATCAGCAGCACCGGCATGATGGTCGGCGCCGTGATTTCGTTGAGCTTGGTTTCCAGCGCGAATTCATAGATGGCCACAATGGCTGCG
>NZ_SCTN01000249.1 GCF_004297345.1 Aquabacterium sp.
GCAACTGCTCCCACAGGCTGGCGGCGACGTGGCCGCCGTCGCGCATGCTGATGCTGGCGCAGCCGATCATGGTGTCCAGATCGTTGCGAACCATGAACTCGGCCAGCGCGCCCCACAGCGCCATGATGGCGCCGCCGTGGCGATGGTCGGGGTGCACGCAGGAGCGGCCCAGCTCGACCATCTTGCCGCGCAGGGGGCGCAGGCGGGTGAGGTCGAATTCGGTTTCGCTGTAGAGGCCGCCCACGCGCTTGGCTGCATCGGGCGTCATCACGCGGTAGGTGCCGATCACTTCGCCGGGTTCGCCGTTGTCGGAGCCCAGGCGCACCAGCAGGTGCTCGCAGTAGCTGTCGAACAGGTCGATGTCGTGGCCTTCGGGGCTGCCGGGCGGCACGCTCAGGCGCGCGCCCATTTCGCCGGCGAAGATGTCGTATCTCAGGCGCTGCGCAGCGCGAACATCTTCTTCAGTGCGAGCCCAAACGACTTCCAGGGCCTGCCGTTGTTTGCCACCAGTGAGCTGCTGTGTGTCAGAGCTTGGGTGAAGTGACCTCCGGGCGGCGCGGGATTCGGCCGAAAGTTGGGAGGACAGGTCTGCCATCGGCAGGGTGGGCAGGGGGAGGTCACGCATCGTCATCTCCAGTCGTGTGGGCTTCATGGACATGAGATGGCAGTGTTGCCATGGCCGGTGACGCCCCCGTGAACTTGTCATGACATTTGCGTGAATGGCGCTTGAGCGGCCCTGGGGCATTTGATCCGCGTTAATCCTCATGACAAATCCTGAAACACGGAGCAGGTCCACGCTGCTAGGATCGGGTGTATGAGCATCCAGATATTCGGTTTGCCCGTCTCCCGGGGGGTGGCCATTGGCCGGGCCGTGCTGGTCGCATCCAGCCGGGTGGACGTGCCGCACGTTTTCATCGATTCAACCCTGATCGATGAAGAAGTGGCGCGCCTGTACACCGCCCGCGATGTGGTGGCCGATGAGTTCGAAACGCTCAAGCGCGATCTGCCCGCCGATGCGCCTGCCGAACTGGCCGCCTTGCTGGATGTGCACCAGATGCTGCTGCAGGACGAGGCCTTGATGGGCGCCGCCGCAGACTGGATTCGCCAGCGGCACTACAACGCCGAATGGGCGGTATCGGCGCAGTTGGAAGTGCTGGCCCGCCAGTTCGACGAGATGGAGGATCCTTACATCCGTGAACGCAAGGCTGACCTGGAGCAGGTGATCGAGCGCCTCTTGCGCAGCCTGAGCCGAGGTGAGCCCTCGCCCGTGCCGGACGCCAATCGCAGCACGCGCGATTTTGGCGGTGACGAGCCCCTGGTGCTGGTGGCCAATGACATCGCCCCGGCCGATATGCTGTCCTTCAAGCGCAGCGTGTTCACCGGTTTCGTGACCGATGTGGGCGGCAAGACTTCGCACACGGCCATCGTGGCGCGCAGCATGGATATTCCGGCCGTGGTGGGTGCCCGCCAGGCCAGCAGCCTGATCCGCCAGGACGATTGCATCATCATCGACGGGGATGCCGGCCTGGTGATCGTCGATCCCTCGCCCATCGTGCTGGAGGAATACCGCTTCCGCCAGCGCCAGAGCGAGCTGGAGCGTTCACGCCTGGCCCGTTTGCGCCATACCCCGGCCGTCACGCTGGACGGCGAACGCGTCGAACTGCTGGCCAACATCGAGATGCCGGAAGACGGCCCTGGGGCGCTGGAGTCCGGTGCCGTGGGCGTGGGCCTGTTCCGTAGCGAGTTCCTGTTCATGGGTCGGGCAGACAACCTGCCGGACGAAGAGGAGCAGTACGACGCCTATCGCCGCGCCGTGGAGGCCATGAAGGGCCTGCCCGTGGTCATCCGCACGGTGGACGTGGGTGCCGACAAGCCGCTGGAAGGCATGTCGGCCAGCGAGTTGCGCCACGAGTCGGTGCTGAACCCGGCGCTGGGACTGCGTGCGATTCGCTGGAGCCTGGCCGAGCCCAGCATGTTCCGCCGCCAGTTGCGTGCGCTGCTGCGTGCCGCGCACCATGGCCCGGTCAAGATCATGATCCCCATGCTGGCCAGCCAGCGCGAGATCCGCCAGACGCTGGACAACATCGCCCATGCGCGCCGTCAACTGGCCGATTCAGGCAAGCCGTTCGGCGAGGTCGAGTTGGGCGCGATGATCGAAGTGCCGGCTGCGGCCCTGACCTTGCCTGTGTTCCTGCGCTATTTCGATTTCGTGTCGATCGGCACGAACGACTTGATCCAGTACACGCTGGCGATTGACCGTGCCGATGAGGCCGTGGCCCATCTCTACGATCCCTGGCACCCCGCCGTGCTGCAGTTGATGCACTCGACGATCCAGCAGGCGCGTGCCGCAGGCAAGGGCGTGAGCGTGTGCGGTGAAATGGCGGGCGACCCGACTTTCACCGAGTTGCTGCTGGCCATGGGCCTGCGCACGTTCTCGATGCATCCTTCGCAGATCGCGTCGGTCAAGCAGCGCGTGCTGCGCGCCGATACGCGTCGCCTGGCGCCTTTGGTGGATGCGGTGCTGCAAAGTGAAGAGCCTGAAGCGACCTGCATCGAGCTCTTCTCTCAAGGCGGCGGCAGTCAGGCCATGCAGATGCGGGCCTAGGTGCGGGCCTGACTGACTGCGCGCGGGCGTGCTCAGCGCGGGCTGAGCAATTCCCAGCGTTCCAGCAGCATCATCAACTCTTCGTCGATGACTTCAACGCGGGCGTGCATGGCGGCCACATTGGCGCCTTCCTTCTTGTAGATATCCGGGTCGGCCAGCTGCTTGTTCAGCTCAGCCTGTTCGGTTTCCAGCGCCTCGATGCGGGCGGGCAGCTCGTCCAGTTCGCGCTGCTCCTTGTAGCTGAGCTTGCGCTTCGGGCTGGCCACCACGGGCGCGGCAGGTGCCGCAGCAGGTGCCGTGTCAGTCGCCACGGCCACGGGTGTGCGGGTGTTGGCTTCAGGCGTTTGCTTGGTGGCGGCGGCGATGTTGGCGGCACCAGGCTTGCCAGCGGCAATGGCCTTGGCGCGGCGTGACTGGATCAACCAATCTTCCACGCCGCCTTCGTATTCGCGCCAGGCGCCTTCACCTTCGGCGACCAGGGTGCTGGTGACCACGTTGTCGAGGAAGCGGCGGTCATGGCTGACCAGGAAGACAGTGCCGGGGTACTCGGCCAGCAGGTCTTCCAGCAGGTCGAGCGTGTCGATGTCCAGGTCGTTGGTGGGTTCGTCCAGCACCAGCACATTGGATGGCTTGGCAAACAGGCGCGCCAGCAGCAAGCGGTTGCGCTCGCCGCCGCTGAGCGTGCGCACGGGGGAGTTGGCGCGGGCGGGCGAGAACAGGAAGTCCTGCAGATAACCCATCACGTGCTTGCGCGAGCCGTTGATCTCGATCCACTCGCTGCCGGGGCTGATGAAGTCGGCCAGGGTGGCGTCCAGATTGAGGTTGTCGCGCATCTGATCGAAGTAGGCCACGTTCAGGTTCGCGCCTTGTTTGACCGTGCCGCTGTCGGGCTGCAACTCGCCCAGGATCATCTTGAGCAGCGTGGTCTTGCCAGCGCCATTGGGGCCCACCAGGCCGACCTTGTCCCCACGCAGGATGGTGCCCGTGAAACCCTTGACTACCGCACGGCCTCCATAGGTCTTGCCGACGTTTTCCAGCTCGGCCACGATCTTGCCGCTGCGATCGCCTTGCGAGACTTCCATCTTGGCGCGGCCAACCACATCGCGGCGTGAGGAGCGTGCATCGCGCAGGCCTTCCAGGCGCTTGATGCGGGCCACTGAGCGCGTGCGGCGGGCTTCCACGCCCTTGCGGATCCAGACTTCTTCTTGCGCCAGCAGCTTGTCAAAACGCGCGTTGGCCAAGGCTTCGTCGGCCAGTTCGCGCTCCTTGAGGCCCTGGTAGGCAGCAAAGTTGCCGGGGTAGCTGCGCAGGATGCCGCGGTCGAGTTCGACGATGCGGGTGCAGACGTTGTCCAGGAAGGCGCGATCGTGGGAAATCAGCACGATGCTGCCTTTGAAATCGACCAGCAACTCTTCCAGCCAGGTGATGGCATCCAGATCCAGGTGGTTGGTGGGCTCGTCAAGGAAGAGCACATCAGGGCTGGCGACCAGGGCGCGGGCCAGGGCCACACGCTTTTTCATGCCGCCCGAGAGGCTGGCAATCGACAGATCGGCCGAGAGATTCAGGCGCTGCATGGTTTCTTCGACGCGCCGCTCCCAGTTCCAGCCGTTGCGGGCTTCGATCTGGGTCATGAGGGCGTCCAGGTCATCGCCTTCCGCGTGGGCTTCAAAGCGTTCGCGCAACTCGCGGATGTCACCCAGGCCTTCGCTCACGGTGCTTTCCACCGTGGCGCCATCGCTGAACGTTGGTTCCTGGGGCACATAAGCCAGTTCGATGCCTTTTTGCACCTGCACCTGGCCATCGTCGAGCTTGTCCAGGCCCACCATGATCTTCAGCAGGGACGATTTGCCTGTGCCATTGCGGCCAATCAGGCCGACGCGTTCGCCTGTTTCCAGGGCGAATTCGGTGTGGTCAAGCAGGGCAACGTGGCCAAATGCCAGGCAGGCGTTGCTCAGGGTCAATACAGCCATGTGAAATCCAGTGGTCGATTCAGGGCCTCCAGGGGCCTCGCGCGTGATGTTCGAGATGCGCGGGTCTGCACGGGGCCTGATCGAGGGGGTGTCGGTAACCCGGTATTGTCGCCGCTCGCGCGACAATGTGCGCATGGGTTCATGGAAGGTCCTGCGTTGGTGCCTGTTCGGGCTGATGGCATGTGTGCTGGGCGCGGCAGGCACGGCCTCAACCGTGTCGCCCGTGGAGCCCGTGGTGCATGCAAGCATGAGCATGCCCGCCTCGCCTGTTGCGGGACCAGCTCTGTTCGGATCTGTGCCTGCTGTGATCCTGCAGGGCGACCAAGCCTCCCGCCTGGATGAGGCCTGCATCCTGCCCGGATCGGATACCCCGCCGGATCAAGGCTCGCCCTGGCTGCATGTGCGCCTGCCGCATCGCTGGAGCGCGACCCACCCTGGCTTTCGAGGCGCGATGTGGTACCGCTTCAAGGTCATCCTGCCGCATGCGCCCTCCGGCATCTGGGCGGTCTACCTGCCGCGTGCCGTGATGAATGCGCAAGTCTGGGTCAATGGCATGCCCATGGCCTATTCGGGCTCCATGAGCGAGCCCGTCACGCGCAACTGGTATGTGCCGGCGCTGGTGCAGGTGCCCGCTCGCGTCTGGCAGGAGGGCGAGAACCTCATTCAGATCAAGGTGGTGAGCGGCTATGCCAGCCGGGATGGCCTGGCACCCATTCAGGTCGGCCCCCTTGCGCAGTTGGAAGAGCCCTACAGGTGGCGTGCCATGCTGCAGGTGGATGGGACCTACTTTGCCAACATTGCCATGCTGGCGCTGGGCGCCTTCATGGTCATCGTGTGGTGGCGGGATCCCGATCTGGGCGCCATCGGCTTTCAGGGGGCCGCAGCCATGCTCTGGGGGATCGGCAATGCAGCCTGGGTAGCATCGCGGTCCTTCCTGCCGCCGGCCATCTGGGAGCGCGGCGCCTTTGTGACCATGGCGTGGTCGGCCTTGTTGATGAGCCTGTTCTTCAGGCGTTTTGCCGGTCGCCGATCTCAGCGCTTCGAGGCTTTCGTCCTGTTGCTGCTTGTGGCCACACCGGTCTGGGCCACGTTCCAGTTCACGGTCGTGGGGTGTGCCCAAGCCTTCTGTGTGGTGTACGCGGTCTTCATGGTCTGCATGGTGCAGGCCATCTTTTCGCTGATCCTTCATCGCCGGCGTGATCGTGAATGGTTCCTGGGCGGTTGCGCCTTGCTGATCCCCGCTGCTGCACATGATCTGGCTTTTCAGATCAACTTGCTGCCGTTCGACTCGATTTACCTGTTGCCCTATGTCAGCCCCGTGATGATGAGCTGCATCTTCTACGTGCTGGCGGGTGACTATGGCCGTTCTCGGCGGGCGCTCAATCGCCTCAATGGCAGCCTGGCTGACACGCTGGCGCAGCGTGAAGTTGCGCTGCGTGAGAGTTTCGAGCGTCTGGCCGAACTGGAGCGGGCGCAAGCCGTCTCAGCCGAGCGCAGCCGCATCCTGCAGGACATGCACGATGGCGTGGGTGCGCACTTGACCTCGGCGCTGCGGCAACTGCAATCACCGCCTGGCCGACCGGTGGATGTGGGCCTGGTGACGCAGACTTTGCGTGATTCTCTGGATCAGCTCAAGCTGTCGGTTGATGCGCTGTCCTTGTCGCCCGGTGACGTGGTGGGCCTCTTGGCCAGCCTGCGTTTTCGGATCGCGCCACGGCTCAAGGCCGCAGGCCTGGAGTTGGTATGGGATGTGACCGAGCTCCCGCACTGGCCGCAAGGGCACGCGCCTGCGCTGCGTCAGTTGCAATACATCCTGTTTGAAGGGCTGTCCAACGTGCTGCAGCACTCTGGTGCCACGCGCTTGACCTTGTCGGCCAGGGACGCCGGTGATCACCTGCAGGTCAGCCTGATTGACAACGGCCGCGGCTGGCACAACGAAGGAGAAGGGCAGGGCCTGCAGACCATGCGTGGGCGTGCCAGCGTGATCGGCGCCCGCATTGAATTCCTCACGCCGCCAGAAGGCGGTGCCGAACTGCGCTTGATCCTGCCCATGCAGCGTGATGGCCACCTTGATTTATCCTCCGCAGCATGAGCTCATTGGCAACACACGAAGTCTGGCGCGTGGTGCTGGTTGAAGACAACCAGGCTACGCGTACCTTTCTGGAATCCTGCGTGCAGGGACACCCGCAACTGCAACTGGCTGCCTCGTTCGGCACCCTGGCGCCTGCGCGAGCCTGGTTCGAGCAAGAAACGGCCGATCTGCTGCTGGTCGACCTGGGCTTGCCTGATGGCAGCGGGCTGGACTTGATGCGTACGGTGCGCCAGCGCTGGCCGCAGTGCGACATGCTCGTGGTGTCCATGTTCGGGGATGAGGCCAATGTGCTGGCCAGCATCGAAGCCGGTGCCGTGGGCTATGTGCACAAGGATGATGAGGCCGCTGACATCGCTGAGACGCTGCTGGCCGTCAAGCGTGGCGCCTCGCCGATATCGCCGATGATTGCGCGGCACTTGCTGCGTCGCATGCAGCCGGCCGTGTCTGCTGCGCCTGCCGCGGCATTGAGTTCGCAGCCGACGGCGCCCGTTGTGTTGAATTCATCGCAGGCCGATGCCGAAGCCCCCATCGTGCTCAGCCGCCGCGAGCAGGAGGTGCTGGAGTTCATCGCACGCGGCTTTTCCTATGCCGAGATCGCTCGTCAGCAAGGCATCACCGTGCACACGGTGCAGACCTACATCAAGAAGCTGTACGGCAAGCTGGCCGTGCATTCGCGCAGCGAAGCTGTGTTCGAGGCCAATCGCCTGGGGCTGCTCAACAGCTTCGGTGCGCAGTTCAAGGCCACCGGGCCGGGTGCGCTCTGATCAGGCTGTGGATCAGGCCTGCTGGGCCTGCAGCTTGTTTTCCAGCGCATCGATGAAGCGCTTGGCCACATCCCAACCCGTTTGCTGCGTGATCTCCTGAAAGCAGGTCGGGCTGGTCACGTTGATCTCGGTGAGTTGCTCGCCGATGATGTCCAGGCCGACCAGCAGCAGGCCACGTGCGGCCAGGATGGGTCCCAGATGGCGGGCAATGGCCCAGTCTGATTCACTCAAAGGCTGGGCGACACCTTTGCCACCCGCAGCCAGATTGCCACGCACTTCGCCGCCTTGCGGGATGCGGGCCAGCGCGTAAGGCACGGGCTCGCCATCGATCAGCAGCACGCGCTTGTCGCCCTGCGCGATGGCGGGCAGGAACTTCTGCACCATGATGGTTTGCTGGCCGTCCTTGGTCAGCGTTTCGGCGATGCTGCCCAGGTTCAACCCGTCTTCTTTGACACGGAAGATGCCCATGCCGCCCATGCCGTCCAGGGGCTTGAGGATGATGTCCTGATGCGTGGCGTGGAAGGCGCGCACCGCTTCGATGCTGCGCGTAACCAGCGTGGGCGCGATGTAGAGCGGGAATTCGAGGATGGCCAGTTTCTCTGGGTGTTCGCGCAGCGCCTGCGGCTTGTTGAACACGCGCGCGCCTTCACGCTCGGCCTGCGTCAGCAGGTGGGTGGTGTAGAGGTACTCGGCATCGAAGGGCGGGTCCTTGCGCATCAGCACGGCGTCCATGCTGGCCAAGGTCACCTCGGCGGCTTCCTGCTCGGCAAACCAGTCGTGTGCGTCACCCGTCAGCGTGATGCGCCGCGATTGCGCCTGCACCTGCCCGCCGCGTTGCCAGATGATGTCCTGGGGTTCACACGCCCACAACTCATGTCCTCGCGATGCGGCCTCGCGCATCATCGCGAAAGTGCTGTCCTTGTAGGTTTTGAAGGTGTGCAGCGGGTCGGCGACGAAGAGGAGCTTCATGGTGAGTCTATGTCGTTGGTAGGACGAGTATGGAAGTTTTCCACGAACAGCGTCAGCGTGCCGGCGACCAGTCCCCAGAACGCGGAGCCTACGCCCAATAGTGTCACGCCCGACAGCGTCACCAGAAACGTGATAAGGGCGGCCTCTCTGAAACGGTCCTCGCGCAACGAGGCGGCCAACCCGCTGGCAATCGTGCCCAGCAAGGCCATGCCTGCCACGCCCATGATCAAGGCCGAAGGAAAAGCGTTGAGCAGACCCGCCACCGCGCCGCCCAGCACGCCCATGGCAATGTAGAACAGGCCGGCCATCACCGCAGCGGTGTAGCGCTTGGCCTTGTCGGTATGGGCATGCGGGCTCAGCACGATGGCAGCCGTGATGGCGGCCAGATTGAAGGTGTAGCCGCCAAAGGGCGCGAGCAAGATGGTGGCCACGCCAGACCAGCTCATCAATGGCGATACTGGTGCCGCATAGCCGGATACGCGAATTGCCGAGACGCCCGGCACTGCTTGAGACGCCATGGTCACGATGAACAGCGGCAAGCCCATGCCAATCACCGCATGCCAGGACCACTGCGGCGTCACCCAGACGGGCTGGGCCCAGCTCAGCTTGAGTTCGTGCGTGTTGAGCAGGCCTTGTGCGGCAGCCAGGCCCGTGCCAATCACCAGCACGCCCAGCACGGCATAACGCGGCCACCAGCGCTTGCCCACCAGATAGGTCACGAGCATGGTCACGACCAGTGCGGGGTGCGTGGAGCCGCCCGCAAAAGCCATCAAGGCAAACTTGGCCAGGATGCCGGCCAGCAGCGCAGAGGCGAGCGCCACGGGGATGCGGTCCATGATGCGCTCGAACCAGCGCGTCACACCACACAGAAGCATGAGCACACCGCAGACCAGGAAGGCGCCGGTGGCCTCACCCAGCGAGATACCCGTGGCCGCACTGGCGATCACGGCGGCACCAGGTGTGGACCAGGTGATGAGAATCGGCTCGCGTTGCCACAGCGACAGGCCGATCGTGGTCAGGCCCATGCCGAGGCCCAGCGCCAGCACCCATGAGCTCACCTGCTCGGGCGTTGCCCCCAGCGAGCGTGCGGCGTGGAAGATCAGCGCAATCGTGCTGGTGAAGCCCACCAGCGTGGCCACAAAGCCCGCCGAGACGGCTGCGGGCGACAAATCCCGCAGCACGTGGGGCTTGGGCGCGGTGTGTGCGCTCAGATCTCGACCTTGGATCCCAACTCGACCACGCGGTTGGCTGGCAAACTCAAGAAGCCCGCAGCGTCGGCCGCATTGCGATGCATGCTTGCAAACAGCTTTTCACGCCATGGTGCCATGCCCGAACCGATCGTTGGGATAACGATGTCACGTGACAGAAAATAGGATGTTTCCATTGGTTTTGGCTCAATTCCGTGATGCGCCAGCAACTTCAGGGCTTGAGGAACATCAGGCTGGTCCATAAAGCCGAAGTTCAACGTAATTTGCCAACAGTCGTGGTTGAGCGATTCAATTTCGACGCGGTTCGCTTCTGGGATCCACGGTATTTCGTGGGATCGGACCGTGACAAACAAGTTCTGACGGTGCAGCACTTTGTTGTGTTTTAAGTTGTGCAACATCGCATTAGGCGTGTTGCTTTTTTCTGCATTCAGGAAGACTGCGGTTCCTTCAACCCGTGTTGGAGGACTCTGGAATATCGCATCGAGAAAGCTAGGAAGATCAATTGCGTCGAGCCGCAGAGCGTCAGCCATGAGAATTCGACCACGCTTCCAGGTCAACATGATGCTGAATACAAAGCCGGCGATCATCAAGGTGAACCAACCGCCGTGCAGCACCTTCAGGATGTTCGAAGAGAAGAAAATCAGTTCGATTACCAGGAAAAAACCGGTACTCCCTGCGCACAACAACCAAGGGTAGTTCCAGCGATACCGCATGACAAAAAAGATCATCAAGGTGGTCAACACCATGGTGGCCGTGACTGCAATTCCGTACGCGGTCGCTAGCGCACTGGATGAACCAAAAATACCCACGGCGATGACGATCGCAGTGAACTGCATCCAGTTGACCGACGGAATATAAATTTGACCAGCCTCTTTGACAGACGTATAGACCATATTCAGACGAGGCAAATAGCCCAACTGAATTGCTTGTTTGGTCACAGAGAACGTGCCGGAAATGGTGGCCTGAGACGCGATGACGGTGGCAATCGTTGCTAACCCAACCATAGGCAATAACGCCCAGCCAGGCACCATCAGGAAGAATGGATTGTCTACGGCTTCTGGTTTGGCCAGCAGCAGGGCACCTTGTCCAAAATAGTTCAGGATCAGGGCAGGAAAAACCAAGGTGTACCAAGCCAATTGGATAGGTAGTTTGCCAAAATGCCCCATGTCCGCGTATAAAGCTTCGGCACCTGTAACAGCAAGGAATACGGAGCCGAGCACCAGCATGGTTGTCCAGCCGCGCTCCATGCCAAAGTGGATGGCCCAATAGGGATTCAATGCTTGTAGCACCTCAGGTTGTCGCATCACCCATAGTCCACCAAAGCCCGCCAGGGAAGCGAACCAGATTACCGTGATGGGGCCGAAGAACTTGCCTACGGCTCCTGTGCCGTGTTTCTGCATGGCATACAGGCAGGCAAGGATCATCAACGTGATGGGGGCAATGTAGGACTTGAACGCTGGGGTGGCAATCTCCAGACCTTCAACTGCCGAGAGCACTGAAATGGCAGGAGTAATCACGCCATCGCCGTAAAACAACGCGGCTCCCAAAATACCCATGACGATCAGTACATAGCGAAGACGAGGTTTGGACTCGGTGGCACTGGATGCCAACGCCATGAGCGCCATGGTGCCTCCCTCGCCATTGTTGTCAGCCTTCAGAACCAGCGCGACGTATTTGATCGATACGACGATGGTCAACGTCCAGAAAACCATCGACAACACACCCAGGATGTTGTCATGGTTGAGAGGCGCATGGCCGGTGTTGAACACCTCTTTCAAGGCGTAAAGAGGGCTGGTTCCAATGTCGCCATATACAACGCCAAGCGCACCGAGTGTCAGCGCAGCGAGTTGGGCGCCCTTGGGATTAGACCTTGCTGTGTGGGCTTGCCCTTCTTCAGTGGTTTGCACGATCAGGCGATGCAGTTCAACACGTCGCCATTGTGCCGCCGAACCTGAGCATTTTTATTGCGCTGCACAAGCCCAAGGCTTTACCTGTGGCCAATCAGCTGTAGATTTCGGCGTTGGGATCCGTGGCTTCCAGCTCGTAGCTGGCAGCCAGCATGGCCAGTCGTCCGATAACCCCATACATGTAGAAGCGATTCGGTGCGCTGACGCCCGGTTTGACGCCAGGGCGAGGCAATTGCGTCTGCTCGGCAAAAGCCAGGGGGACGAAGCTGGAGCCAGGGGCATTGAGGTTCTCGTCGATGCCGCGGTCGGCATGCACGCGGTAGAAGCCACCCACCACATAGCGGTCGATCATGTAGACCACGGGCTCGGCCACGGCGTCATTCATCTGCTCGTAGGTGGGCACGCCTTCCTGGATGATCACGCGGGAGACTTCCTGGCCATCCTTGACCACGGACATCTTGTTGCGCGTGCGGCGGTTCAGATCGACGATTTCCTTGGCATCGCGCACGGTCATGATGCCCATGCCGTAAGTGCCGTTGTCGGCCTTGACGATGACAAAGGGCTTCTCGTTGATGCCGTATTCCTTGTACTTGCGGCGGATCTTGTTGAGCAGGGCATCGACCTGAGACTCGAGGCATTCGCTGCCCGTGCCTTCCTGGAAGTTGACCTCGTCACACACCGAGTACATGGGGTTGATCAGCCATGGGTCCATGCCCAGCAGCTTGGCAAACTTCTTGGCAACGGCCTCATAAGCCTCGAAGTGCTGGCTCTTGCGGCGCACGGCCCTGCCGCCGCTGCACGCCGGCTGGGCCGTG
>NZ_SCTN01000250.1 GCF_004297345.1 Aquabacterium sp.
AGCTTCACCTCACAAGAGCAGGCCAAGGCCATCTTTGAAAGCTCAGGTGGGCACTATGTGCTGCATGTGCTTGAAGGCGCCGATCACGCCGTGGAGCACCTGAACGAAGCCTCGCAGCGCGCAGACCAGCTCACCATGGCCGAACGGCTGGCGCGTGATCTGGGCCTGGTACTCAAATCAGAATAAGCCCGTCGGATCCAGGGCAGCTTGCCCACCTTCTGACGAACCTGCACTCTTCAACTCCGCAAACTTGCCAGCCATCGTGGGATTGCCACGCGTCAGCTTCTTGATCGTCACGTCCTGGGCCTTGTCATTGGCCAGACGCAAGTTGCGATCGGCTCCCTGCAAGGCTTCCTTGGTCTTTTGAAGATGGTCAATCGACTTGTCGATTTCAATGATGGCTGTCTCGAAACGCCTGGATGCCAGGTCGTAGTTCTTTGCGAACGCCGTCTTGAATGAATCCAGTTCGTTCTCAAAATTCGTGATGTCGATGTTCTGGGCTTTCACCAGCGCCAACTCGGTTTTGTACTGAAGCGAATTCATCGCCGCATTGCGAAGCAGGGTGATGATGGGAATGAAAAACTGAGGCCGAACCACATACATCTTGGGATAGCGATGCGACACGTCGACGATCCCCGAGTTGTAGAGCTCGCTGTCTGGTTCCAGCAAGGAAACCAGCACCGCGTACTCGCATCCTTTCTCGGCCCGGTCCTTATCGAGTTCCTTGAGGAAGTCTTCGTTGCGGCCCTTGCTTGCTGTGCGGTCGCTCTCGTTCTTCATCTCGAACATGATTGAGACGATCTCCGTACCCGCCTCATCCTTGTCCCTGAAGATGTAATCGCCCTTGCTGCCTGTGCGCGCGTCGTTGTCCTTCTCGAAGTAAGCGCGAGGAAAAGCCGTGGCCCTGATGCGGTTGAATTCCGTCTCGCAATGCTGCTCCAGCGTTTCGCCCACCATCTTGGTCGACAAGCGGGCCTTCATGTCCCGAAGGCGCTCGATGGCGTCATCGCGATCCTTGATCTGTGTCTCGTACTTGTCCTTCAGCGACTTCTCGGCAAGCTGCTTCTCAAGCTCTGAGCGTTCGAGGTTGTTCTTGAGCACATCGCGCTCTTTCTCTACCGCGTTCACGGCCTCGGTAATCGCCAGCTTCTGTGACACAGCGATGGCGTCGAGTTGCGCCTTCAAGCCCTGGATCTCGGCATTTTTTACAGCAGCCGTCTTCTGCAATTCGGCCAACAGCTTTGCTTCTGCCAAGTTGGTAGCAGCCTCTTTATCCTGCTTGGCCTGAGCCAGCTCATTGGCCAATGCGTCGCGCTGCTTTTCCACGGCACTCAAGGCCTCGTTCACGGCCAATTTCTGCGCAACTTCACCGGCCTCCAGCTTGGCTTTCAGTTGCTGGATCTCGACCTCCTTGGCTGAGGCCCGCTGTTGCAATTCGCTGGTGACTTTGGTGGTGGCCAGCTCGACGGCATTGCGCTTTTCCTGCTCGGCCAGCTCCAGCCGCTCATGCAGTTGCTGCTCAAAATCGTTATCGCGTACCTGCTTGAGGATGTCCGCGTACCCGGCTTCATCAATCTTGAACGCCTTGTGGCAGTGCGGGCAAATGATCTCGTGCATGTCCAGGCTCCTCCTTGAATCACTCTAAACCAGCAGCTCGTACGGGCTGCCACGCTGCAGGCATCGGTCAGAAACAAAAACGCCCGGGTAAGCCGGGCGTTTGCATGTGTTCAGATCCTGCCGGATCCTTTCACAGTCTGTGTCATCCGACAAAGTTCTGATGGATGACACGGAAAGTGAAAAGCAACGCGTTGATTCATAAGGCTTTTTTCATGTTCCGTGTCACAGCACGCTCTGGACAATGACACGATTAGTGAAAAATTCGCGCTTCTGTGCCACGTTAAGTGACAACGTTGCAACTTACATATAGGCCACGCTAGCGATCCTCAAAGATCCGCTGATTACATAGCAAGGTTTGGCTCGAGCGCTACACCTGCAACTGTAAGGCTGCAACAACGACGCTACAACTCCACACTTGAAGTCCTAAGGCCAAATCGCTTTCAGAAGTTGGGCCAAGTTCGCTGCCGCCTTGACAAGTTGCTGCTGCTGCACCCTCTCCTTGGCATTGTCGTATCCGGTCTGATCATTGAACTGCACAACCCAATTGCCGCTTTTGAGCACCCCTTTGCGGCTAAACCTTAACCCAGTAAAACTGTTTTGGGCAACCGTTACCGTATCACTTGCCCAAGTCACCGGCCACAGTGTGAGATCACCAGTCATGCCCTCTACTGCTCGCGCGGCAGCGATCATGGCTTGACGCCTCTTTTTGCCTGGTCCTGTTTTTAGCCCGTTGAGGGTGATGGAAGATGGAATGTCATCCCACTCTGAATGGAGATTGGACACCCCGATTTCCAGCTTGTTTCCACCTCGCGTCTGCATCACTTCCGCAAGAGGTATCGACCCGGAATCTGGATTGACCACGCTTCCGTCGTCTGCCAAATAGATTGCCCCGACATGCAACGGCTGGTGCAGATCCCCCACGAAGTGCGCCAACATGAACAACGCTTCCTTCTTTGTCTTGATGGAAAAGGGGGCTGTTGCGGGAGGCCCGTTTCGCAGCACACCAATAGCGGCTTGAATCGCAGAGACAACGTCGAGATCACTGGTGCCCGCCCAGGTTCGTTTGTAGTCGCGATGCTGTACCGCGACGTCTGCGAAATGAAATTGCTTGTGGCACTCAGACGCAGGCTTGCCTTGTTCGCCAGGACAATTTGTCCAATTGCGTCGCGCAAACTCTTCCATCCTCTTTCGCTCTGCAGCGCCTTCAAATGGCACACACGCAGGCGAGTGGTACATGCTGTGGTCGTTGTATTTGAATGTGCCTGATGAACTCCGCTGCACATCGCGAACACAGTCAGGCCAGGTTGCGGCGGTTTGAAGAGACCTTATCTGAGGGCCAAGAATGGCGGCGACCTTCTTGGATGCATTGGTGCCCATGATGAGCTCATCGGCCAGGCTACCAACAAGTTGGTGACCCGGATGCCCCCATGCCAAAGCAGGTGTGTGCCAAACAAATCCAGCGAGTACGCAAACCAGAGCAAGACGACAATGGAACATGATGACCTCACACGTTGCACGAAAACGCTTCGTTAAGAAACCGGTTTCACAGGAAAATGCTCGATAGAGTATCCATTCCATCAAACTTTAGTCTTTGAAGTCTTCGTGCGAGCAGGCGATTTCTCCGTAGAAAGCCTTGGCCTTAGATCCTGCACCCGCACCTCCGTAGCAACCTAGACACCGGTCATTGTGTCCGTCGGGCTACTCGATCTGTGATGACAACTTCGATCCACGCCCACTAGATCCGCCCCCGAACGGAGAAAGACGACAACTGGCCTGGTGCGGGTGCCCCCTCGGTCAACGTCATCGCCCCGGAGCAGTCGCTCAGAGGCACGTCCTGACCGGCCGGTTTAGGGCTAGCAATCCCGAAGCTGGCTGGCTCGATCCGGCCAGGTCCTGACGCTCACGACCGACCGCTCTACGAAAGTTCAACCGATGGGGCGCCGTCCTGCTCGCGGACTGGCGGTTCTACATGCCGTCCACGGAGGTCAAGGGCGGCATGCGCGGCGCGAAGCTCTCCGACCTGGATCCGCTGCTAAAGGGCTACGAGTCGGAGTACCACTACCTGGTCAAGCGCTTCAAGGAATAGTCCAAGAAGGAAGACGCACCGGCGCTGTGGGCGTACTACGCACTGCCGAACATGGCCCGGGGCCATCGACCACGACAACGCTGCAAGACGCGCATCCTGCGTTTTTTGCACGCCTTCTCGCACCTGGACCAGATCGCGGATCCGGAGCACAACCCGTCGATGCTGGCCGAGACGTCATCGGTGATCAGGGATCTTTTTTGCCCTGATCGAACACACTGACGCGGCTCACTTCAAGAGCATGAACGACCTCGTCGCCAGCCCATGAGGCGCCCACAATGGTCGGAGGCGGCCAGGAGATAATTGGTGTTCAGAACGACCCAAGTGAGCGGATGACCGACCAGCAGACCCGGAACAACCACTACGTCCCGCAGTGGTACCAACGCGGCTTCCTTGCCCCGGGCCAGTCTCGTCTTTTCTACCTCAACCTCGATCCGGACCGCAAGACGCTGCTTGATGGCCGCCAGGTCCCTCGCAAGGCGCTCCACGAATGGGGCCCTGTGAATTGCTTCGTGGAGTACGACCTGTACACCACGCACTTCGGCTCGATCGTTAACGACGACATCGAGAAGCACCTGTTCGGCGCCATCGACGACCAGGGTGCGAAGGCGGTGCTCGCCTTCGCGAAGGGCGATCACGCCGACGTCCACGACTCGTTCGAGAACTTCTTCGAGCACATGGCCGCGCAGAAGCTGCGCACACCCAAGGGGCTGGACTGGATCCGTTCGTGCTACGGCAAGCTGGACCAGATCGACCTGATGGTGGAAATGCAGGCACTGCGGACCATGCACTGCACGATGTGGGCCGAGGGCGTGCGGGAGGTCGTCTCGGCGGCTGACTCGGACGTGAAGTTCATCGTGACGGACCACCCGGTGACGGTTTACAACCCGCAGATTGATCCCACAGTGACGGACTGCGCGTATCCGTTGGACCCGATGGTGGCGTCGCTGGGCACGCAGACAGTGTTCGTGCTCGACGCCAACACCTGCCTGATCCTCACGCACCTCGAATACGCCAAGACGCCCGACCGGCAAGACCTGACGCGCCTTCGCACGAACGCCCGGCACCAGGGCATGGGCATGGTGCGCACGGACGCCTTCATCCGCAACCGCCGCCTGGCCCGCGACGAAGTAATTGCGGTCAACCACCTGCTCAAGACTCGCGCCAAGCGCTACATCGCGGCGGCCAACAAGGAGTGGCTCTACCCGGAGCGGCACTACCGCAGCGCATGGGCCGAGATCGCCCAGGTGCTGCTGCCAAAGTCCGACCTCTGGAAGTTCGGAGGAGAGATCTTTGTAGGCTACAAGGATGGCAGCTCCGGGTACTGGGACGAACACGGCCGCACCTCTAGGGCCCACGAGTTTCTGACCCGCAAGTCGCCGCGCAAGAACATCGCGGCCAGCGACTACTGCGGCTGCGGCAGTGCTTACGCCTTCAAGGACTGCTGCCAACGGCTGCCCCTCGCCGAACGCCCGCCTTGGGATGTCTACGGCCTGCGCGAGCGCAACCTGATGTTCTGCAATGTTGTCACGGGCATCCTCGGCATGCAGGATGGCGCGACCTGGGATGACGTGCGCCGCACTCTGAGCGATGACCAAGTCCAACGCATCAACCGCGCCTTCTCGTCTCTCTGGCCTGACGACACCGACCTGGCCACGCTGCTGCCGCGCCCCCATCCCAAGAAGCTGCGCTCGGTCTTCCTCGGCCTTGCCGATCCGCGCACGGTCGAGGCGGCGGTGGTGGGCTGGCTGCCATACATCGATGAGATCGTGCTCGTGAACCCGTTCTTCGTGGCGCGGAACTTGAGGCCCGAGTTCAGCCCCATCGACTCGCCCGCCGGCCACAAGATGCAGACGCTCAAGAACGTCCTGCTGCTGTTCAAGCTGGAGCCGTACATCCGTGCCGGCCTCGTCCATTTTGTGCCCGATCCCGGCGAGGTCTGCGCCCCTCTCGGCCAGCACGTAAGGCAGGTGTTGACCCGCCGAACCGCCGGGTGGAAGCCGCCCAAGGGCGGCCTGCACCAACGGCTCAAGCTTGCCGAGGATGAGGGCCGCCGCATAATCCGGATGCTGCCGGAGAACTCCCTGCGCCGCCACATTGCCAAGCACGCCCCCGACGCTGGCGATGCGATGGTGGATCAGATGGTCGCGTACTTCCGGCGCCAGGCCGAGGCCGACCCATACCTACTTCTGCAGCCCCTGCCCGTGGGAGAAGCCGGTGCGCAGCACCAGATCTTCAAGGGCCTGAACCTGGAGTCCACGCTCTACCTGGCCACTTTGACCGGATCGGTGATTCACGTCGATACCGACGCTCACTGGGAACAGCTGCTGATGAACGCACAGCCCGCAGGCGCGGCGTCACAGCACGTCTGGGCGCCCGTTCGACAGGCTCTAGCCGCCATCACCTTCCCTGTTGACCTGAATCCGGTCCGCGTGGCTGAGCGGTTGACCGAGAGAGAGCTGCCGCCCATCAATGTGCTGCTGCGACGCCTGGCCGATTCGGTCGCGTCCCTGGGAAAAGGCGCCACACCTCAAGCCCTGGCAATGCAGCTGCGCCAGGCCCGTGGCAAGGCTGAGCGCAAGGATCCCGCTATCGACGACAACAACCTGCTCACAGCGCGGTTGGAGCTACACGTGCCGCCGGCGGGCTTCTTCCGCCACGAGGTACAGCGGTTGCTGGTGATGTTCGCGGGCTCGACCCGTCCCCGTCCGGTGCCGTATGCGCTGCGCCTGGTGTTCGATGAAGCGGACGACGCAGACGCTCCGGAGCCGGCCAGTGGCGCTGGCGGAATCCCAGCCCCACACGCAGCGTTGCGCCGATAAAGTGCGAGACCGCAGCGGTAGACAACAAGACAGGGAGTACACAGTGCAAGCGATCCAGGACAACACGCCGATTGACGCCTTTCTTTCGTACCGGGAAGGCGAGACCCGAGTCTCGGAGATCAACGAGCAGCTCAAGCAGTACGGGCTTCGGACCCACTATTTCCATGACAAGGTCAAGCCGGGCGATCCGGTCGACGAAGGGCCGGCGCTAAGCGAAGCACGCTGCATGGTGGTGTTCCTTGGCGACCGTGGTTGGGGCAAGACCCAGCTGCAGCAGGTTGCGACCTTCCAGTCCACCGGGCGCCGGATTCTCCCCGTCCGGATCGGCGTCGTCTCCGAAGCCGCCGGACGCGAACTCGGCGGGCTTTTCAGCCGATTGCTCTACGTCGACCTCACCAAGCACGACGACACGAAGCTGGCGCAACTGGTCCAAGCGATCCGTGCAGCCAACGAGAGTCCGAACGAAATGGAACCGCTCTCCCGCACTGGGCGCGAGTCTTCCCTGACATCCAATGCCTCGTCCGACGAGCCGCCGACCAGCGCCCGCATCGCCCATGTTCTGTACATCTTCAAGGACGGCAGCGATCGGGAGCGCCTGGACGCGCTGAAGCAGCTCAACAGCCTGCATGCCAATGACCGCGGCGCGCTCACCTACATCCTTCGCACGCACCTGCGCGGCGACTTCGCCGTAGGGAGCGAGGGCAACTTCGCGGCCGCCGTGCGCTCACCCACGCGACTGGCGTCAATCCGGTCCTGGATGCTCAGCGCGCTGATTCAACTGGATGCCGAAGGCAACGCCGACCTGATCCTTCAGCACCTGCAGGAGTCCTTTGAGCCTGATCGCAACGTACGGTTCTGGACGCTGGCGGGACTCTACGGCCGGGAGGTGAGCTTCGCGAATGACGCGATCGATCTCGCCCAGGGCGACAAGGAGCCCGAGATCCTTTTGCTGGCAGAGCTCATGCGTCGTTCGTCCGATTCCGAGCTCGTTGAGGAGCTCACCAAGCGGCTTCAATCCAGCGATTTCGAGAAGGTGTGGCAGGTGCTGCGCGCCTTGCGCATCGTCCCGGTGCCGCTGTTGGCCCCGGTGCTGACCGAAATGCTGTTCTCGTCGGCCAGCGATACAGCACTCGCGTACGACGTGCTCTACGCCTTCACCCCGCCGCCGATGGCCAAGGCCGCGGCGCCCCTCCTGCAGAATCGGTGGACATCGGCTCGTGTCACGCGGGAGATCGTCACGACGACGGCCGACTCGACCTACAAGGCGGGCGAGCACTTCGTGCATCTGCTGAGTCTGCTGCCACCCGCGGAGACTATCGGGGCGCTCAAACAGTGCCTGTCCGACCCGCGGCTACGGTACTCGGCCGAACAGTTGCTGAACCAGCTGCACCGCGTGAACGAAGAGACGGCCAGCCGCGCGCGGCACCGACCGGGGTTCCACAGCGACAAGGCGGACGACGTCACCGATCGACTGGGCATCACGGCCGAGGCCCGGACACTCGCCGCCATCATGACGGCCCACGACGTGAGCCCACCCCTGGCCATCGGCCTGTTCGGGGACTGGGGCTCGGGCAAGAGCTTCTTCATGGGCGAGATGCGGCGCCAGTCCAAAGCCTTCTCCCTGCAGGCGAAGCGTCCGGGAAGCAACTCGCCCTTCTGCAAGGAAGTGGAGCACATCGAGTTCAACGCCTGGCACTATGCCGACAGCAATCTGTGGGCGAGCTTGGTCAGCTGCATGCTGGAGAAGCTGCACAACCGTGTGCAGGGGCTTAAGTCACCGGCCGAACAGCGCGAAGAGATCGACCGGCAGATGCTTCAGGCAGTGCATGACCAGCAGAGTGCGATGCTCAAGGCGGATCAGGCCGGCGAGGAACTGCGCGTCAAGAGCGAACAACTGGCGACGGCGGAGGCCGAACGCCAGCAACGCCCGGTCAAGGTCACCGAGTTAGGTGCGGAGGACTGGAAGCGCCTGGTCGACAAGGACGACACGGCGAAGAAGGCCATCAAGGAGATTGCGACACGCCTGGGAATTAAGAATCTCACCGACGCAGCAGAAAGCTGGCAGTCCGCGTTGTCGGAACTTCGGTCACAGGCCGATGTCAGCGTCAGCCTCGCGCGATCGGTCACCACGGAATCGCGCAGGCCTCTGTGGCTAGCGCTGTTGGCCGCCGTGATCGTGATCCCGCTGGTTTCTGCGGCAGTGAACCTGTGGGTGACGGCGGACCAGACGTGGCTCGTCAAGCTTGGCGCAATCTCCGCGCAGATCACCGCCGTGCTTGCCGGCTCCGCCACTTGGCTGCGCAAGGCCATGGCGAGCTTCAGCGAACGCAGGAAGGACTTGGAATCAGCGCGTGACTGGGTGAACCAGCTCCTGCAGGCCAAGCGGCAGGAAGTCCCTGCATCGGAGACGCAGCTCCAGAGGGACGTCAAAAAGGCCAAGGCCACCAAGGTCGCCGCCGACGAACAGGTCGCTGCGGCTCAGGTGGAGATCACACGGCTGGAGACCGAGCGCGAGAAGATCAGTTTGGCGCGCTTCCTGAGCGACCGTCATAAGTCCGACGACTACCGCAAGCAGCTGGGCATTTTCACGACGATCCGGCGCGACTTCGAGATCCTGGTCGACCGGCTCAAGCCCAAGGAGGGCGAGGCTACCCAACTCGATCGCATCGTGCTCTACATCGACGATCTGGACCGCTGCCCGGCCGACAAAGTGGTCGAAGTGCTGCAGGCCGTCCACCTGCTGCTGGCCTATCCGCTGTTCGTGGTGGTGGTGGGCGTGGATTCGCGTTGGCTCCTGCACTCCCTGTCCAGCCACTTCAAGCAGTTCGACGACCACGTCGCGAAGCTGGCACAGGAGCAGGATGAGGATGACAGTGCCGAGCACTGGACGGCCACGCCGCAGCATTACCTGGAGAAGATCTTCCAGATTCCTTACGCCCTGCGGCCGATGACAGATGGCGGCTTCGGGCAGATGATGGACGCGCTGCTTAAGCCGGCGGGCGACGGTGACGTCGTGCCCCCGGCTGAGCCCAAGGCGACACCTGAGGAGCCGAAAGCCCCCGCGGCCGGTCCGGCTGTATCGCGGTACGTCACCGTCCCCGAGGATCAGGCCAGCCGGCTGGCCCAACAGCCGAATGTCGCCTCAGTCTCCTTCGTGTCCAAGGCGGTCTCCGAGGACAAGAATGCGTTCACTCCGGCGCCACAGCAGGCCAGCACTAGCGACGAATCGCAGGATACGGTTCTGGACGAGGCCGCGTTGACGATTCAGGCCTGGGAGACCGAGTACGCTAAGCGTCTGCACGCGTTCATCCCGTCGCCCCGGGCAGCCAAGCGTTTCAGCAACGTCTATCGCATCCTGAAGGCCACGGTACCGGCCAACGAGCTGGCGCGCTTCGAAGGCTCCGCGAACTTCCCTGGCGAGTTCCGGATGGCGATGATCTTACTGGCCCAGCAGATCTCGTCGCCGCTTCGCGCGGCGCAATGGTTCGAGTTCCTCGCGCAACAGCCTTCCGACAGACGTCTGCACGACGCGCTGCTCCACCCGCCCGAGGGCCGGCACCATGTCGCCAATGGGATTAAGGAAACACTGGAAGGTCTGATTTCCGACGATGCCCGCGACCTGCTCATCGAACGAGTCCAGCACTGGCTGACCATCGTCGGCCGATTCTCGTTCGATCTCACGCGTCGCAGGACCTGAAGCCAGTCCCTCAGGCGCCAATCGTGGGCATCTCGTTCCACACCATGGTGTAGCGCGGTGAGCGGCGATCCAGCTTTGTGGCCCACACTGCGGCCTCGGCACCGTTGGTGGCCATTGCGGTGCTGCCGAGCCTGACCGATTCGCACTCGTAGCGGCGATTTAGCGCGTCCATCACTACCATTCGCTTGGCACGCGGCGCGGACGTCGCCTCGACTGGCTCTTCGACGGCTGAGAACCAGTCGAGCACGCCCTGGTCGCTACCTGCCTGCTGGAGATCCGCCAGGATCGCCCCGACCCTGGCGTATCGGAAGCCCGCCTTGAATTGCGTGCGTACTTTCACTTCCGCGACGCGCATCAGCATGAGCTAATCTCTGAACGGCAGGTTTTAGGCGTCCAGTCCAAGCAACCCGAGGGCTGGAATGGGTCGATCGCCGGCGCTCTCGAAAGACCGCTGCGCGGCTTCCAACGCCGCAAGCGCGACCGTTCAGGGTTGAGCAGCTCCCGCTGCAAAGCAGCCTGTCGTCGTGACAGGTTAAGGCTGATTGCTGAAGTTCACCAACGACGCCTTTGCGGCATCTCGGCTCCCTGTTCGATGTGGTCAGTTTGAAGGCCCCCAAAGGAAAGCTGCGGATCGAGCAAGAACCTGAGAAGGGCTGCCGATTCGGCCCCGCAACTTGACTGACGACGTCGTGCGCTTTTGACATTCGGCGAGGCGACTAAGGCCTCAACGAGACAACTTGCTCGGGCGAGTGATGTTCCCCTGGATGACGAGCGTGATGACCGCCACGTTAGCTGGCGGTGCTGACATCAAAACGTCGATGCCGTCGGCCGCCGACCAAGGCGCAGAATTTTTGGCGCTGGTATCCAGAATGCACAACAGAGCTACGCGCTTGCCTTTGGCCACCGCGTAGCTGGCAGCTTGCTCGACATATTTGCGGCAGTCTTCCATCTGTTTGATGCGCGTGCTCGTCTCCTTGAGCTCGATTGTGATTCCGCGAAGGCTCAAGTCAGTGAAGCCCCCTGCGGCCGCAGTGTGCTCATCCAGATCCGACCCGATGCGGGGCGACCGGCGAAGGTCTCTTCGAACGTAGGCTTGGAATTCCTTCTCGCCCCACGCGCCATCGAATACGGCGTCTTGAACTGCTCTCCCAGCAAGATTGCCCAGGGTGGTCAGTAGCTCAAGGAAGTCCGAGAGCTCCTGGGCATTCGCCCAGCCTTCCCGTCGCAGCAGATCGCGGATCAACAGGATCTTCTCGTCGATAGGCTGATAGCCGGTGATCGAGTTGGCCCGTATATCGAAACCCTCCACCAATAGCGTGCGGTGGCCGACGACAGCAACGGGCTGCTCTGCGTTAGCGGGTTGGAATGCCGCCGTGTACTTGAACTCGAAAGGCCTCGATTTCAATCCTTGTGCGATCTGTAAAGCCGCACGACCCGTCTGGATGAGCGTGTACGGCGGCTCGGTGGACGGCTTCGTGAACGTGAACTCGGAGAGCTCGTAGGTGCTCCTGGGCTCTGCCGAGATCGGTGTCAGCACCAGGTGAGTGGCACCTTCTGGCCATCGAGAGACTCTGACCTCGATCTCCATGTCATGCAATTCGCGCGGAACCAGGTGGTGGATGTTGGCCGCTGGTTGGCCACCCAGCTGGAACTTCACGAAGGCTACTGAGAGCTCCGTAGGCCGTGGGCGCTCTTCAACTTGCTTCGGCCCGGCCGGAATGCGTGGCCGCTCCTCAGAGAACACACCGATCGGCAACGGGATGCCAGCCAGCGTTTTGCAGATGGACTCGAACTCAGCAATGGTGGCGACCGACTGCAATGAGGCTGATGCATCCACGAGGCTCTTGGCGACGTCATTCTCACCAAACTCCTTTAGCCAAAGACGATGGCGCTCCACTGCACTGCGCAGGAACCGGTCACCGTCTGGAGCTGCGTCGAGAACTGCTTGCCGCCACTCCGCCAGAGAAAGCACGATGCGCAAGAGCGCCGCAAACGCGCCGTAGATCGTTGCGGTCGAAGCACGCCCATACCTGAGAGAAGCATCATCCAACTCGGTGCAGATTTGGCGCAGAAGCTCCGCGCTGACGACTTCGCCACCGCCGAGCTTGCGGAGCGCCTCAACTGCCTGAATTCGGGCGAAAAACACCTGGGAAAGGATTGCGTCTCTCTGCATATTCCTCTTGGTCTTCCTTCAACAATTGATAGAGGCCTTCCCACTCCGCCTTCAGCGCATCCTGCCGAGACAGATCTCCTGCAGCAACAGCGGCCTCGAACTGTACCGCCACAACGTGGAGCCGCCTGGACCACTTCATGCGCCTCATGGGCACGGTATCGGGGATCGCCTCCCAAGACGATTCAATGGCCTCGACGGCTTCATCCCAAGCCCCGACGCGAGTGAGGACTTCAACGACGGCGCCCACGTACCAGCCACGATCTGCCCGGCGCACCGATAGCTTGCTGAGATCTGCGGATCGCTTGCTTGCCTCGGCATCAGGTATCGAGTACAGCAATCGGATGACATCCTCCTGACCATGGTCGCTGACCTCCGGATCTTCCAAAGCCCTGAGTACCAGATCAACAAAGGTCGGCTGGTCCTTCAGATACTTGGAGAGCGAAGTGAGGTCTCTGAGGTGCATGTGGACCGAGCCACCCATCAAGACTTTCAGGCACCACCGGGCCAGATTTGCACGGGATGCATCGTCAGCGGTGTACCGGCGGAAGTAGAGCTGCATCCAATCCAACAGGAAACTCTCAACTTTTCCCTTGTTGCCATAGACGCGCAGGAGCGTCAGGAGTGCCCTGCCGGCCCTCTGCTCCAACGCACCATTGAGAGAGATGCTCTCAAGCGCCTTCGCTGCAGCCTTGTGGACAATCACGTACTGGTCTTCCAGAAGCAGGATGAATGCTTCAAGAACCAGCTCCGGGAGATCGTTGGAGCGCTTCCGTCCAGCGCGTCCCAACGTCTCCGCAGCACTTGCACGCACCAGCGTTGAGGTGCCCACCATGGCCGTGTATAGCTCAGGCAAGACGAGACGCAAACCTTCTGGTGTTGCGACAAGCTTGCTCGACTCATCCAACAGGACAGCGATCAGGGTGTCACGGCCGCCGTCAATCTTTGACAAGAAGTCGACGTATGACTCGGCCCCAGCCGGACTCCTGCTGGCTGCGGCCGCCGCTATCGCCGCGAACACTTCTCGCGAGTAGTAGAGCGCCGTTCGAGAGTTTTGAGCTTCCAGCACTTCAAGGAAGTTTTCCGACTTGCTGAGCGATCGCTCGGCGTCAAACGCTTCGAGACGGGCGTCCATGACGGCAGCTGCGCCCAGCGCAATGTCCAACACGTCATCAACAGACTGTGCGGTCTCCTCGCCGTACGACCTCAGCGTTTGAGTAATTTCGGTCAGCACAGTGAAATTCTTCGAAGTGCTCGACCACGCTACAAACCGCTTCAGAGCGGTGGCAGCAACGTCGCCATCCAACACTTCCACATCGGTGCGACTGGTCCTGAAGATCTCGCCATATGCCCTCACGAGGCGAGCTTCACCCTCCGCTGTTGCTCCTTCGAAATGGGTGGCGACCAATTTGTCGGTCTCAGAAGGCGCATGGCGGAGGGCAGCGGCAACCGCACGTTGCAGATCGCTGCACACCATCCGCCTTTCTCGGTCGGCATCGCTGTCGTCGATCAATAGATGCGCACGCGTCAGCTTGGTCACAAGCGACTGTGAGAACCGGTCTAGGAGATCCGGAGCTTGCACAGAGAGAACCTTGAGCCCGGCAGTTCCCATCCGAATGGCATATGAGCTCCGTGAATCGAGCAGGCGCTGAATTGCGCGACAAACGGCCTCTGGCCAGACTGCAAAAACGGCCGTCAAGGGATCGGGATGGAAGACCCGCTCGCCATGGCCAAACTCGGAGCGAGGGGCTCGTGCGAGGCGAATCAGCGCTGGAGCTGCCGCCTCCATTGTCTGTTCATCTGCTAGCTCAGGCGTTTCCATCACGATGTACGCAGCAGTTTGAACTGCGGCGCGTTTCGCTAGGCACCGCAGCGCTGCATCCGCAAGGCGGGCCGGATCAGCTTTTGCACACTTCAGAGCCTGTAGCGCCACGTCTTGGCATCCGGCCTCCGGGGATGCGGTCAACTCAAAAAAGTAGTCAGTGAGCGATGGCGTTAGGACTTCGGGAGCGAGCCGCACCGTCTCGACGACTCGTGTCTTAGCGTCGTCGGCATGGGTGGCGTCGAGGGTGTCTAGGTCGTCAAGCAGGGCTCGAACTGCTGCGTTCTGACCGACGCGTAGGGCCTCTCGTTGCTTTTTCCGTGCCTCAAGAGCCGCTTGTAGTTCCGCCTCAGCACGATCAGCCTCTTCCTGCTGGCGAATTGCCTCGCGGTCGCGCTGCCCCACCAGGATGGAGAGATTCGGCATGCGTACCGCTTGGCGCTTGTCGCAATGCGCGCAGTTGCGGTCGTGAAAGTCGAGGGCACACGATTCCAGGTACCAGCCGGCGAAGCCGCTGGCTGGGGCGAAGTCGCACTCCATGGCGAAGTGACCAATCGGCAATCCAGTTTGCTGAGCAATCAAGCCAACTCCGCGCTGGTTGCTCACGCGCGCGTGGGAGCACCAGTTGTGGATGAGCTCCGCAACCTCCTTGTTCCGCTCGCCGTCCCTGATCATCTGACCATATCTAGCTTCGTCCATGCCGTCCGAACTCCTGATCGCTGCGCGACCGCCCCGTCGAGCGAACCTCCGCATGCGCGGAACCTCGCTGTTCCAATTCTTTGGTTTGAAGACGAGCTTACCGCCGCCATCGGGCCGTAATCCTCGGTTCAAACCCAAATCGGCGCGCCGCGAAGGGCGTCGGCGACGCATGCCGACATCAGCTCGGCCTGCAGCGCTCCTGCTGTGATGGTCACTCAGGATGACGGGCGCGTGACACGCAGCGGACGGCTTAGCCATCAGCTGAATTCAGGCGTCGAACGACCGCTTGTGGACGCCGTGTTCCACACAGGTGAAGTCAGCTACCGCTGCGAAGCCGACTCTTGTGAGACGTGGCGTTGGGTATGAAAATATCCGCCAACAAAATGCACACAGGAGATCACGCTATGCCATTCAAGAAACTGTATGACCTCGTCGTTACTATCACCAAGGATTTCGGAAATTTTATCGACCAACTGATGGATGGCACGTCCCCATGGCCCAAGCGATACCAATGGCTTGCAGGGAATGCCGCGAAGTCCTGGAAGGGTTTCAGAAAGCTCCCGACGCTCGGAAAAGCACCCACGACCACGCTAACGCTCATGTGTCTCATGGCAATCTTGTACTACCTAGTGTGTGTGTATTGTTTGCTAACGGGAATTCGGATACCACTGGTTGCCCAGCAACCAAATGTTCCCCTGCATCAAGTTCTCCTTGCCTGTCTCCTGACGGGGCTCTGCATTGGCTTTTCCTTTGGCGAAGGACTGCGACTGACAAGACACGCGGGTCGGTTGTGGCGACGAGCCCCCGTGCTTGCTAAAGCACAGACTGCAGTGTGTTTCATGTGCGCTAGTGCAGGTGCCGCAGCGATACCCCTATTGCCTCTGCTTAACTAGTCGTACGGCTCAAGGCCCACTTCTCTGCGCTTGTAGAAGTACTGCCTGGACCCATCAACCAATGGCCCCGTCGCAGGACGAGCATCGGTAATCCCCCCATAAACCATTGCTCAGAGAAGTAGAGCTATGCGGCCATGGCCAACCGCTGCTTGGGGGTGATGCCGCCCAAGGCCATGTTT